>CACYDX010000149.1 GCA_902773255.1 Oscillospiraceae bacterium | reverse complement strand
GCGATGCAGTAAGCATACGCCTTATCTATGAATATGCAGCATACTCCCATCATGATAACTGTGCAACAGGCCTTCTAGCACATATGATGTCGCCACCGGGTGAAATCAGACATCAGACCGCTACTCATGGGAAAGTAGTCCGCTGAAAAAGGGAATTCAAACCGGCGGCTAAGTACGTTTCAAATACCAACATAGCGCCTTAGAATGGTTGTGCCAAAAGGCAAATACATTTTAAGGAGGTAGCTATGTTAGACTACAAATCCATTGTCAGGCTGAAAAAACTCGGCCTGAACAACGCGGCTATTGCAAATAGCCTCAGTTGCAAATGGGACTCGGTCCAGCGGATCGTATCCCGATGTGAAAACGTGTGGGGCAGCATCCATGGTGTCCCAGAAGACCTCAGTAACGAGGAGATCGCCGATATCCTGTTCAGCTCCAGAAAAAGTGTGGATCTGGCTTATCTTCAGCCAGACTCCGAAAAGATCCTGGAGAAACAGCGCAAAGGATATCTCCGTAACGAGCTGTGGGCAGAATACTGTTCCGAAGCGGCTTCCCGCGGAAAGAAAGCCTACAAGCTGAGCCGTTTTAACGAGATCGTATCAGACTACCGCAGTAAACATGACATTAGCTTTACGATGAACCATGTCCCCGGATTGGAAGCGCAGGCTGACTGGACAGGTGATAAAGGCCATTTCCTCGATTGCGATACCGGAGAACTGGTCGAAGTGCATGTATTCGTCATGACGCTCCCTTATAGCGGTTATTTTTACTGCGAGGGTTTTCTGGACGAAAAGATGCCTTCCTGGTATGCGGGCCATACAGGCGCATTCAGCTTCTTCGGCGGTGTTCCGGCTTTTATAGTGCCGGACAACTGTGCAACGGCTGTAGACCGTAAGCACCTTGACGAAAGAGGAATACTAAACACACGCTACGTCGAATTTCTCAATCATTATGGTGCTGTCCCCAAACCGACACGTATTAAGAAACCACGCGACAAAGGTCATGTCGAACGGCACGTACGCATTGTAGAGGATGATATCATCCGCCCTATGGAGCGCCTGGATATCTACTCCCTGCAGGAATACAACGATATCATGCGCCGCAAGCTCATTGCCAGGAATCTCAAGGATTACTCCAAGAAACTGGGGTCCCGCACCTCGATCTTTGAAGCGGAAGAAAAGCCGGCGCTCCTGCCCCTTCCGGTACTGCAGTACAAATCTTACGACGAAAAGGATGCCACTGTCTGGAGAGATCTTCACATCCAGTACGATTGTGCCTTTTACAGCGTTCCTGTCAAGTATGTAGGAAAGAAAGTCACTGTTAAGGCTACGAGCGACCTGATCCGGATCTACTTCAACGATAAGCTTATCGCCGAGCACAAGCGTGCCGTGAGAAAGTGGCAGAAATGCACACTTCAGGCCCACATACCCGGAAAGGGAGCAGACCTGCACGGCGCCTACTCATCAGAGGAACTGATAAGCTGGGCCCAGAAGTTTGGACCATTCACCGTCCGCTGGGTAAAAGCTGAACTTGGCCGTTTCGAGTTCGAAGTTCAGTCATACAGGCCAATCACATCAGTACTGCGTATATTGAACAGGTATGGCCCGGAAGCAGCAGAGAGCGCTTCTGAAGCGGCTCTTGCCTCTTCCATCTTCACAGTGAAAGGCTTCAAGGGTATCCTGAGTGCCCAATCCAGGCGGCATCCGGCAAATGAGGTCCGAGTAGATCTGAATGCTATTTTCTGTGCGCACGAAGAGGAGGATCCTTACTATGGGAACTAATGAAAACGTGCGTAAGATCTGCGAATCACTTCATGCTCTCGGGTATGGTACTGCAGGTGACAGGATTCAGGAGGCCCTTGCGCAGAGCCAGGATGATCCTCTTGCATTGGTCTGCCTTGCACTCGGCACTGCAGTTACGGCAGAAATGAACGCCAAGTATGAGAAATGCCTTCGGATATCCAAGCTCGGTGATCCTGCTTTTCTGCGGGACCTGCTCACATACAAGGTCAGGCAGCTCGATCTTGAGTATATCAGTCACCTCGGGGAGCTCCATTTCATCCGCGAGCGTAAAAACCTTATCATATGGGGAGCTCCGGGAACCGGCAAGACCTGGATGGGAAAAGCCATCGCTACCAGAGCCTGCCAGAAAGGCATCCGCACCAGATGGGTAACTTACCCTTTCCTCTGCAGGGAATTGATGCGCCTGAAGGCGGATGATTCCCGAAAACTGGAATCACGTATCAAGTATTATTGCGGATTTGACCTTCTCTGTATTGACGAGTTTCCCAACTATGATATCGAAGATAAATTCCTTATGCAGGAATTCTTTAATCAGGCAAAGATTGCCGGACATTCAACGATCGTCAGTGGACAGTGCAGTCCGGAGAACTGGGACTCTCTTTTCGAAGTAAAAAGCTTTGCACAATCCATCCGCGGCAGGCTTCTTGAGCATTCTTACAGGCTTGAACTTAAAGGGCCGGATCTTCGGACTTATATACCGGATGAACCTTAAGGACAGGCGGACTCAGTTCCACTGTCCCTGAGATTAATATTTATAGAGAGAGTGATGTAATGGATAAACTAATTCCCGCTAAAAGCAAGAGAAAGAGTGATACCGGTCGGCATCACTCTCCCGCATAACCTCATATTCCGCCAGAGGCGCTTTCAGGCGTTGTTCTGGTGTATATGAGTAAAGCAGGAAAATGATAACATCGCTATGATCTACCGTCAACCGCCCGTCGGCGCTATAGGATTCCTGTTTCCGACGGTTCACATTCCCGCCTACGGCGGCATTATTTCCCCTGACGGGCGGTCTGCGACCCAATTTTGAACGTCATAAACACATATGACAAAATGTATCAGATTATATAACGGTATAAAGGGTTCCTACAATTTTCTGAGCGACCAGAGAACAAACGATCTGATGG
>CACYDX010000148.1 GCA_902773255.1 Oscillospiraceae bacterium | reverse complement strand
GCAAGACAGGCAAGAATGGAACTTCGCAAAGAGAAGAAGGAAGAAGCCCATGAAAAGCTCGAGGAAAACAAAGAGACTTTCAGACATGGCTTCACAAAATAAGAGAAGTCTGTCGTGACAGCCTTACAGCCGGCGGATGGGTGATGATCCTGTCCGAAGACGGAAAATGAGATCAACAGATGGCCTGCAGCACAACAGGCCATTTTTGATGTCAGGACATGAGGGAGAAAGTGAAGCTTCAGGAAGTTTCATGCATATTTGAATGCATAAGACAGCATGCATTGTGATATCATATCTGTATATGCTGTATAAGAAAGAGGAGAGAAAAATATGGCTATGAAAAGACTGATAATTGAATTCGGGCAGGGCGTGGATATGCACGGCGGAGATCAGAACAATGCTGTTCTGAAAGCCACGAAAGACGCGATCCATCACTGCTGTATGGCAGGTGTTTCCGAGATATTCGGGATCACTGACCGGAAGAACCAGGCATATATCAAGGCAGATATCTATGCACCTCATCCGGAGGAAGTAGATCCTGCAGTTGTGACCGACTATCTGAGCTGGTGGAATGTGGATGCTGAAGTACACCAGGGCGGAGCTAACCCTGAAGGAATAGCGCTTAACGGTAAACCTAAGACTGAGATCACTATCGCGATAGTTGCTCTTACAGTCTATGTAGATGTATAGAAGGATAGTGAATGAGTAAGATATTAGTTATACCCGATGTACACCTGAAGCCATGGATGTTTGAAAGAGCAGCTCAGATACTTGAAGAGGGACAGGCTGAAAAAGCTGTTTGCCTGATGGATATCCCCGACAACCGGAGCAGGTTGTTTGATCCTGATCTGTATGCGGAAACCTATGATGCAGCCATTGATTTTCAGAAACAGTACCCGGAAACATTATGGTGCTATGGCAATCATGATCTTTCATATGAGTGGCTCCAGCCGGAGAGTGGTTTTTCTTTCGCTGCTATATCTATCGTCAAGGAAAAGCTTGATGAACTGAAAAGCGTATTGCCGGATGATAGAAGGCTGACGTATATACACAGGATCGATAATGTGTTATTCGTGCATGGAGGCATAACTCAGGAGTTTGTAAGGCGCTGTGCTTATACTGCTGATTATGATGATGTTGACGCAGTGGTCGAAACGATCAACAGTCTGGGGATGAGGGAAATGTGGGATGAATCATCTCCGATCTGGTTCCGGCCGCAGTTCTATGACGAGAAGATGTACCGTGAGGAAGATCTCCTTCAGGTGGTCGGCCATACTCCGGTAATGAAAATAGAGAAGACAGACAATGTGCTCTCCTGCGATCTGTTCTCAACTTACAGGACGGGAGAACCGATCGGGACGGAGGAGTATCTTCTGATTGACACCGTGACACTTGAGTATAGAGGGATAAGATAAAAAAGTGGATAAGAAGCAGATCGACAGAATCAGGGAAATGGAATCATATCTGGATGAAACGGATATCGCCTTAACAGAATTATCGGATGCACTCTATAAGTATGAAGAGATCCGGGACAAGTACTGTAAGCTGGAAGCATATTACGGAAGCAAAGACTGGAAGGATGACTTTGAAGCAGATGAGGCAGGAAGGCTCCCGCAGGGACTGAAGAGAGGAGTGCTGTCTGAGGATGCTTTGTATGACCTTATCACCATGCACAGTGAACTGATGGAGAGGCTTAAGGGAATTGCCCTCAGAAGCACTGAGGAATGAGGAACTTATGGCAGACGGTAAATGGTCTTTGACTGATGAGATAGAAAAGAGAGCTGATCTCAGCTTCAGCGGTTCAGGCAGGCAGGATATGAGGAGCCTGCCTGCTTATGGTCAGCATAAACCCGTGGATGACCGGGACGGAAGTGCACAGAGGAAGTGCGCCTTCTGCGGTTCAGCTGATCTGCAGTCAGGCTTCGGCAGCTGCGGAGAAGGATACGCCTGCAGATCCTTCCTTTGCAGGGAGTGCGGCGGAACCACAGACTTCATATATAAAGATGAGGCGGGAAGATACTTCAGATAAACCGCCATCCCGGGAATGCCCGGATATGAAAAGCAGCGAGGAACTGAAATGAGGATAATACATCTTGGAGATCTGCATCTGGGAAAAGCACTGAGCGAATACAGCCTTATTGAGGATCAGAAATACATACTGGATCAGATACTGGATATCATAAATGAAAAAAGTGTTGATGCCGTTCTGATAGCCGGAGATGTCTATGACCGGAGCCTGCCTTCAGAAGCAGCGGTGAAACTGCTGGATGATTTTCTCAGTGAGCTGGCAGACAGAAATATCGGCACATATGTGATCAGCGGCAACCATGACTCGGAAAGCAGGCTGGAATACGGCAGCAGACTTTTTTCCGGCAAAAATATTCATATCGCATCGGTATTCAGCGGAGAGCTTGTCAGACGGGCTGCGCAGGATGAGTTCGGTGAAGTGAATATCTACATGCTTCCGTTCGTCAAGGCATCGCAGGTGAGGCACTTTTATCCTGACAGCAGTATCGAATCCTATGAGGATGCTGTGAAGGCTGTTATCAAAAATGCGGATATCGACTGGTCAGCGAGGAATATTCTGATCGCGCATCAGTTCGTCACAGG
The DNA here is from genome assembly GCA_902773255.1 of Oscillospiraceae bacterium. GTDB lineage: Bacteria > Bacillota > Clostridia > Oscillospirales > Oscillospiraceae > Limivicinus. The sequence continues at coordinate 4,185 of CACYDX010000148.1, read as the reverse complement.
AAAATCAGATCCCGAGATCGCGGGCTCTGAAGGAGCTTCAGTGCAGAATGTCGGCCTGGTCGAGAAGATCAGCAGCGAGATATTCAGAGGTTTTGACTACGTTGCGCTGGGTCATCTGCATTCTCCGCAGAGAGTGGGAAGCGACCATATAAGATACTCGGGGTCTTTACTCAAGTATTCACTGAGTGAGGCTTTCAGTGAAAAATCTGTTCCGCTGATCGAACTCAGAGAGAAAGGGGAGACAGCTGCAGAGCTTATTCCGCTTAAGCCTCTGAGAGATCTCCGCCACATAACAGGGAAACTCGACCGTCTGCTCAGGACAGAGAACATCTCAGATCCTGAGGACTATATGTATATCACTTTGACAGATGAAGAGATCATCAATGATGTTATGGGGATAGTGCGTCAGTATTATCCTAATACGGTCAAGGTCGATTATCAGAATTCCCATACGATGGAAATAGAGAATTTTGATATCGGAGAAATAGTAAACGATAAATCATTCAGTGAGATCATTGCTGACTTTTATATGAAAATGTACGGGAAAGAGATCAGCGAAGATGAAATGGATGTTATAATCTCGGTCGCAGGAGAGGCAGGTGTGATCAATGAAGCCGGTTAAGCTTAAGATCAGCGCTTTCGGCCCTTATGCCGGGGAGGTCCCGGAGATCAGATTCGATCAGTTTGAGGAAAAGGGCCTGTTCCTGATCACAGGAGATACAGGTGCCGGTAAGACGACTATTTTTGATGCGATCTGCTATGCGTTATACGGCGCTGCAAGCGGCCGCTACCGTGACACGAAGAATCTGAGGAGTGAATATGCAGATCCCGGATGTGAAAGCTATGTTGATTTCTATTTTTCACATCAGGGGAATAATTATCATGTCCTGAGAAGACCACCATATGAAAGAAAAAAGCTCCGCGGAGAAGGCACGGTATATCAGCAGGAAACGGCAGAGTTTCATGAAGAGGGCAAGGCACCGGTCGAAGGTATAAAGCAGGTCGATAATGCTGTGAGAGAACTGCTGCATATCGATGAGAAGCAGTTCAAACAGATCGCAATGATAGCTCAGGGAGAGTTCAGAGATCTGCTGTTTGCGAAGACAGAACAGAGGACTGAGATACTCCGTACTATCTTCATGACTGAGAATTATAAGAATATAGAGTTCAGGCTCAAAGACCGCCTGGCCGCAGGCAGCAAAGAGAGGGAGGAGACAGAAAGCAGCATCATACAATATTTTGGTGATGTCATTGCCCCTGAAGTTCCGGAGCTGGGAGCAGAACTGACAGAAATGCAGGAAAAAGCTTTGGCGAGCAAAAGCGCCTGGAATGCTGATGAATTCACGGATGTGATCGCAAGGATCATCTTTGCCGATGAACTGTCTTCAGAAGCATCAGGGAAAGAGATCTTAAGTGAGAATGCGTTCCTTGATGAGCTCAAGGGAAAGCTGGCAACGGCCGAGATCAATAACGGACTCATAACCAGGATGAATGAGCTGGCTGAGGAACAAAAGAAGCTTGAAGAAAAGAAGCCGGATATGGATGTACTGGCAGAAAAGCTCTTAAGACAGAAAGCCGCCTCATATAATGCCGCTCCTGTATACAGAAGCTGGGAATCTAAGAACCGGGAAAGAACTGATACGGAAGAATATATCAGAAACAGCAAGGCTGAGCTGGATATCCTTCTGGATAGATCCGCGGAGGCTGAGAAAGCACTGAGAACTGCCGAGGAAAAAAGACCTCAGGCCGATGATCTCACCAAAGAAGCCGAGGCTATCGCAAGACAGGAAGAGGATTATCTCAACCGCGAAAGACTCAGGAAGGACATCAGTATGCTTGAGGAGGAAGAAAAACGCCTGAAGCATAAAGGGGAAAATATCGAAGAAAAGGAAGATAAGCTCAGGAGAGAAACAGAGGAATATAAGAATACTGTCGAAGCACTTAAGGACAGGCCTGCCGCTCTGGCCTCTCTGAATAACCTTGCAGATTCACTTAAGTCACTTAAAGCAGACATTCAGAATATCCTTAATGAAAAGCAGAACGCCAGGAAGCGGCACTCTGATAACCTTAAGACCGGACAGGATGAATTTGAGCAAGCGGACAGGAAGTATGATGATGCTCTGACCGCAAGAAGAAATGCTGAGCGTCTTTATGAACAGAACCAGGCCGGAATACTTGCCGGCAGGCTTAAAGAAGGAGAGAAATGCCCTGTATGCGGCTCCTCCCATCATCCTGAGCCTGCTGTTCTGCCTGAAGACAGCATTACTGAGAATGATCTCAGACAGCTGCGGGATAATGAAGAAGCTTCCAGAGAATCAAAAGACAAAGCGCTTCTGTATGTAACTGCACAAAAAACCGCACTAAAGGGTGCGGAAGATAATATAAGAGAAGCAGCAGCAAAATGTTTCAGCAATGAACTGATATCTGCAGGGACTGACTCGGATGATATCGACGAAATACTGGATGCTGTAAGATCTGCGGAAGCAGAAACCGGGAGACTCATCACTGATACGCAGGAGAGGATTTCCCGGGCCGAAGCGGAGTGCTCTGTACTTGAGGAAACCGTAAAACTTCTGGAAAAAGCACAGGGAGATGATTCAGAAGCAGTCATCAGGGAAAAGGAAGAGAATAAGAAAGCCGTTCAGGACCTGATTCTGGAGCTGACAGAAAAAAGAACTTCGCTTAAGAATATAGGGGAACTCAGATTCGATACCTGGGACACTGCTGAGAAAAGAAAGAAGGAAGCCGGAGAAAAGGCAAAAGAAATGCTTGATGCCATAAGTGAGGCAGACAGCAGAAAAAAAGCGGCGGACACTGCCGCAGCTGAAAAGAAAGCCTCTATCGCGACTCTTGAAGACACACTGCGACGCATCTGCGATGATGAAAAAGAACTTGAAAACAGCTTTAATAAAAAACTGAGCGAATGCGGGTTCAAAGACCTGGAGGAGATGAAACAGTTCATCGTTTCAGACGAAGCCATTGCTGATAGAGAACGTGAAATCAGGGAATACCGGACTGCTGTTGAGCTGAACGGAAAACAGCTCATGCAGGCTGAAAAAGACGCTGAAAACAAGATTTTTACCGATATAGAGGTATTAAAGAAAGATGTCTCTGCGCAGCAGGAGATCGTTGATGCTCTCAGAAACAGGAAAACAGAGACAGATCTGAGGATCAGAACGAATAAGGATAAAAAGGAAAATATAGAAAAGCAGATCGGCAGGCTTGCTCTGGCAAGGAAAAACTGCACGATACTGCAAACTCTGTATGACCTTGTGAAAGGCCAGACCGGAAACGGCAAGATCACCCTTGAGCAATATATCCAGGCAACAGGTTTTGACGGCATAATACATGCTGCCAACAGAAGGCTTCTTCCAATGAGTGACGGACAGTTTGAACTCTTCAGACAGGAGGACTCTCTGGGGAAGAGAAGCAACACCTTCCTTGATCTGGAAGTTCTGGATAATCATACCGGTCACAGAAGACCTGTAGTAAACCTATCGGGAGGAGAAAGTTTCAAGGCATCTCTCAGCCTTGCTCTCGGTCTTTCAGATACTGTCTCCGCCAATGTCGGAGGGGTGCAGATCGATGCTCTGTTTATTGATGAGGGATTCGGAACACTTGACAGAAAGTCCATTGAAAATGCCATGGATATACTTCTGAATCTTTCAGGTGGCAGCAAACTTGTCGGCATCATAAGCCACAGGGAGGAACTGAAGGAAAACATCCCTCAGCAGATCAAAGTCACCAAGACCAGAGAAGGCAGCCTGATAGATATCGATACAGGTGTTTAGTTCCGGGTCTGACGTTTCATATGGAGAAGAAAGGACAGCTGTAACAGCATGACACACGAAGAAGAACGCCTCCGGCTTATTGAGAAGCTCAAAACAATGAATCCCATGTACCGCAAGGTGCCGGTGCCTGAAGATGAACAGGGACAGAAGGACCTTGTGCGTATCCTGATGAACGTATGGATGCCGGCTCCGCTTTCCAAAGAATATCTCGATCTGCAGAATTCCTATCTGAAAAAAGAGAACATGCTGAAGGGCATAGTCGATGAAAGGACTCTTGAACCATTCGGAAGCGATCCGAGACTGTACCTCTGGCAGGGAGATATCACCAGACTCAAGGTCGACGCGATCACTAATGCAGCCAATTCAGGCATGACAGGCTGCTATGTGCCGCTTC
>CACYDX010000147.1 GCA_902773255.1 Oscillospiraceae bacterium | reverse complement strand
CTGATGATTATCGACAGTATACGATCGATGTGCCTGCTGACGGTACGGAAGAAAGTGTGCCAAAGATCACCTGGGAATATCAGGGAAAGAGTTTTTCAAAAACACTTTCGAGTCTTACGATCGGTGATATCAGGGCACAATTCAAGGTATCTGTGGCTGCCGATACGGCCGAGGCAGCTGCGGGGGAAAAGGTAACGATCAAGGTCTATGTAAGGAATAACGGTACCGTTCCTCTTTATGATATCGCTCTTTCTGATGAAGGGATCGGCAGGATCGGCAGTATTCACGGGCCGCTTCTGCCGGGTGAAACAGAGGGATTGGCATACAGCTGTATCCCGACCGGAGATCTGATCGTTTCTGTCCGTGCGCAGGCACACAGTGCTACGGGTATAAAGGCGGAAGCGGTTTCCAATACCGCTGTTATACTGGTCACAGGCGGGAATGCAGAAAATGACATTTCCCTTTCCGCTGTCTGTGATGAGAATGGCACGGTGAGCGTTGCCGTTGAGACTGAAGCGGCGGAGGTCGACAGTATTTCGGTCGGCCTGCTCGGATATGGAGATGTTCGATCCATAGCAATGATCGCCCGCGGCAGCTATACCTTCAGCTTTCCTTCTCCCATGAAAGGGCAGACCCGGGCATATGTACGTTGGGAGGATGCGGAAAGCGGAAGCATAACTGTTCTTTCGGAGCCGTTCATCGTTTACAGATCTTCACTGGCCGGTGAAATACCGGCGTTGTACGATCCCGGTTTCTCGGCAGTGAGGATCAATACAGACGGGGACAGCATCTATATATGGCTGTTGGCGGCCGGTCTTGGTTTATTGCTTGCGCTGATCACTATGCTTATCCTGCAGCATACCGGCAAGAGACACAGGAAAAGGCGGGAGAAACGGCTCAGAGATGCAAAACGTGCCAGAAAACGTGCGGAGAAAAGGGAACGGTTTGCCCGCACGAAAAAGATGCATCTGAAAAAGTAAGTACGGAGGCTGTGCATGTTCAAGGGTTTTACGGATGAGACTTTTGAGTTTTTTATGGCGATCCGGTTCAATAACAACAGGGATTTTTTTCATGCGAACCATGATTGGTATGTGAGAGCTGTAAGACAGCCTTGTCTGGAGCTTGCGGAGGATCTTGGGGGCTTTATTCATGAGCACTTCTCTCCGGAGATGGATACCAGACCTAACCGCGTCGTGAGTCATATCAACAGAGATCTGCGCTTTTCAAATGATAAGTCGCCCTACAGAGATTACATGTGGCTCACTTTCCGCAAACCGTCTGTGATCCGCAGCCTGGAATTGGAGGTTTATTTCGCGATCGAGACAGACGGAGCTTCGTGGGGCATGGGGATATATGGGGAAAACAAGTCTCTTATGAACGGATTCAGACGTAAACTGCGTAAAGATCCGTCATCCTTTCTGCGCTGCCTGGATAATACGGATGGTCTGTCACAATGGATAAATGCTTACAAACGCATGCAGGTACCCGAAGAGATCCCCGCGGAACTTGAGAACTGGTACAAGGCGCGCAGCTTCTACCTGGATACCCGGTTTACGGATTTCCAGGTGATCAAATCAGCTGCACTTACAGGTGAGATGGAGGCATCGCTTCAAAAGCTCACGCCTCTTTATCGATATTTCCAGACCATAATACCCGAAGACGATACCATCAATGCAAAGGAGTAGTGAAGCGTATGTATGATGAACTTACAGTAAATGCCATCCGTGTCCTTTCGGCAGAAAGCATACAGAAGGCAAAATCAGGGCATCCCGGCCTTCCGCTTGGCTCAGCCGGTGCGGCTTATGCGGTTTGGGCAAAGAACATGAAGCATAACAGTGCGGATCCGAAATGGCCCGACAGGGACAGGTTTGTTCTCTCTGCCGGTCATGGTTCTATGCTGCTGTACAGTCTGCTGCATCTGTTCGGGTATGGATTGACGATTGAGGATCTGAAACAATTCCGTCAGTTCGGCAGTGCTACGCCGGGCCATCCGGAGTATGCACATACGGCCGGCGTGGAGACGACCACCGGTCCTCTCGGGCAGGGGATCGCGAATGCCGTAGGTATGGCAATGGCAGAAAAGCACCTTGCTGCTGTGTTCAACCGCGAAGGCTACCCGGTGGTGGACCACTATACCTACTGCCTGCTGGGCGATGGCTGCATGATGGAGGGTATATCCCATGAATGCTGCTCCCTGGCGGGGACTCTCAGGCTCAATAAACTGATCGCTCTGTATGATGACAATGAGATATCTATAGAGGGAAATACGGATATCGCTTTCCGGGAGGATGTGCCTGCCCGTTTCCGTGCGTATGGATGGAATGTGATAGATGTCCCGGCTGCGACAGAATGGAAGAATGTGGATGAAGCTGTCAAGCTTGCCAAGCTCTCTGACAAGCCTACGCTTATCGTTTGCCATACTGTTATCGGATACGGCTCTCCTAAAGCGGGGACATCTTCTGTGCACGGTGAACCTTTGGGGGATGAAAATATAGCTATCCTTAAGAAAAACCTCAGCTGGCCCTGTGAGGAACCCTTTACTGTACCTGCTGAGGCATATGAGGGGCCGAAGGCTGCCATGGAAAAAGGCGCCTGTGCGGAAAAGGAATGGGAAGCGCTGTTCAAGGCCTGGTCTGAGAAATATCCGGAGCTGCGCGCACAGTGGGACGAGTGGTTTGCACCTAAGCCTTCTTATGATTTCCTGGAGGAAGAGGCATACTGGTCCTTTGAAGGAAAATGTGCGACACGTGCCGCTTCCGGTACGGTGCTCAATCGCATAGCCGCTCATGTGGCGAATCTGTTTGGAGGAAGCGCGGATCTTGCACCCTCCAATAAGAGCGCGGTCAAGGGAACAGGCGATTTCTCTGCGGAAACGCCGGAAGGCTGCAATCTGCACTTTGGCGTGCGTGAACACGCAATGGGCGCGATCTGCAACGGTATCAAGCTGCACGGCGGTTTAAGGCCCTATGCGGCGACCTTCTTCGTATTCTCGGATTATATGAAAAATGCCGTACGCATGTCGGCACTGATGGGGCTGAATATCCCATTCATCTTCACGCATGATTCCATAGGCGTCGGGGAAGACGGTCCGACACATCAGCCAGTCGAGCAGCTGGCAGGGCTCAGGGCAATGCCCGGGCTTATCGTATTCCGTCCCGCGGATGCGAAAGAAACGGCCGCGGGCTGGTATACTGCGCTGAAGTCAGATAAGCCTGTGGCGCTGGAGCTCACCAGGCAGGATCTGCCTCTCTATGAAAATTCCGGAAAGGCGGCCCTCAAGGGCGGCTATATCCTCTCTGACAGTGAGAAGGGCGTGCCGGATTGCCTCCTTATCGCTTCGGGTTCCGAAGTGGAATGCTGCATGGGCGCAAAAGAGCTCTTAAAGGCGAAGGGAATCGATGCGAGGGTAGTATCCATGCCCTCCATGGAGCTGTTCGAAGAACAGGATGAGGAATATAAAGAGAGCGTTATCCCGAAGGCTGTACGCGCCCGTGTTTGCGTGGAAGCCGGTTCTCCCGACAGCTTCTTCCGCTATGCAGGCCTTGACGGAGAGATCATTGCCATGAATACCTTCGGTACCAGCGGACCATATAAGCAGCTGTTCCCGCATTACGGCTTTACTGCCGAAAATGTGGCAGAGAAGGCTGAAAAGATACTCGGAAGATAATTTTCATGTGAAAAAAGGGGGCGGCCGCATTTGACCGCCCCCTTTTTTAATTGCATGTACAATTGATCGGCATGTCCTGTGAAAAAGACCTGTCGTCTTGCTCATTCGTAATACTTTTCCAGGTTTTCAAAGAAACTGTCCTTATTCACGTCATCTCCGACTGTGGAACGGTACAGCGAAAACCATGTACAGTCATAGGTAACACCGTCCCCCTTGAGTGAGTAGCGTTTGATCTGGGACTGGTGCTTGTCGAAGGATATGAAAGCGACCTGCATAGGGCTGAAACCGTGCAGCTCTTCCATTCCCCGGTTGAAATTCAGCTCAAGACGTTTACTCTCATCGTACAGGTGCACGTACAGTTTCGGCACCTCCCATACACCGTAAGCCTTTGCGGATTCCGGATCGACTTTGGCGTTTGCGCATGCTTCCACACATCTGATCGTATAACGGGATGTCATCTTGTGCTGGTTATGGCCGTATTCACCTTCCGTGTCATGTGTCATGACTACAAGGGGTTTATATTTCCTGAGTACGGACATGATCGCGTGGATCGTTTCGTCTTTGCCCCAGAGCCATTCGGCTTTGGAGTAACTGTCGACCTTATAATCCATGAAGTTCAGGAACATGGGGTGTACTTTGCAGCCGGCGGTCCATATGCAGTCCAATGCCTCGGCATGCTTTCTCCTGGTATCCGTGGTCATGTAGACGACCATTACGTTTTTGCCTTCTGCGCTCAGCTTGGCGAGTGTTCCGGAAAAATACAGCGTCTCATCGTTCATGTGGGCACAGAAGAGCATAAGGTCGATCCGATCGGGTGTTTCTGCCCACTGCTGTACAACAGGCGAAACCTTGCCCCTTTCATAGACGCGCAGCTTGTTGACGCCGTTTGAACGGTCGTAGGTATATACCTTTATGCCGAGCAGCCCTTCGGGAAGCTCATAATACAGGTTCCACAGTCCGCTCGGGTTTTTCTCCGCGATTTTTTCAATGATATTGCCCTTCCTGTCGTAAAACTCGATCAGCATCTTTGAGGGAGCCTTGTCAAACTCCATATAAAGGCCGCCTGCGTCGACTGAGGAGGGGATCCGTATCTTGATGAAGTCGGAAGAGGAGGAAGGGGACCAGCTTGTGCCGTAACTGTCATCGAGCATGGCTTTGACATTCCCGTTGCTGGTCGATATATCGCACTGCGAAGTCGCGGATACCGCATCTGCGCACATGCCTGAAACATAGAAGCCTTTCTCTGCCACAAGCTGTTCGTCATTGGCGGATCTGACGGTGACCCTGGCGATCTTTTCTCCGGAGACCAGGTTCTTGAAGGCCTTGTTGTTGCTCATGGCCTTCAAGTCATAGCCGTATACACCTTGCTCATGTGCGTAGTTTACCTTGACTGCTGTCTCATTCTTCAGCTGGCGTACGTCATATACCGTGAAACGGATCTCTACGATCG
>CACYDX010000146.1 GCA_902773255.1 Oscillospiraceae bacterium | reverse complement strand
TTGTTTTCGCTTGCGGCTTGCAACAGCAAACAGCCGGAGACGACCGTTCCTGAGAGTTCAGAGACAGCAACCCTGGTGACGGAGACTACACAGGCTGCGGAGACAACGGCGGCTCAGACTTCTGAAACGACTGCCGATGCAGCAACCGCTTCGAAAAATGCTGCGGGACTTAACAAAGAGGATTACGTTAAGAATGCCCAGAGCAAGTACAAGTCATATGTAAATGGCAGTGATTCTTATTGTGCTCCCGAGATCCTGATAAAGTCCTCTTACGCTGATTCTGTCAACAAAGAGATCCAGAAGCGTTTTGAGAAGATCAAAAAAGAATTGAAATCAGATAATGAAATTGATATAGAAATATCCGGAACTGAGTATATTGCATATCTTACAAAAGATGGCATCCTGAGCGTAGCATTCATTGAGCGCAGATCTAAGACTTTGGTTCATGTATACAATATAGACGTTAAAACGGGCGAGAAAGTTGATAATGCCCGTCTGGCTGAGATCGCAGGTGTTAAGAGCATAAGGACTGCAGCCATGGATGCTCTCCAGAATGAATATAACAGCATTCATGAATATTTTTACGGCGCTTCAGCCGGCAAAAAAGTCGAAAACTATAAAGTAAAACCGGAAAACGGGAAAAAGCTTAATGAAGATGAAAGGGGTAAGCAAGCTACATTCGGCGAAAAATACCTCAACGATAACATGAAGGTAGGCCTGACTGATGAGGGTAAGATGTTCTTTGTAGTAACCCTGTTTGATGCCCTTTTGTATGAGCGATATGTTTTAGATGCAGACGGAAACGACCTGAGGAAAAAAGATAACCCGGCGTTGGTAGCTCCCAAAGGCTCCTGAGATCAAGAATAGAATAATACGAGGTGATCCACCGTGAAAAAGTTTCTAGCAACAGTTTTTTGTATAACACTCGCTATGTCATTTGCAGCATGCAGCAAGAAGCCTGAACAGACCACGACTGTTGCGGTAACGGCAGAGACTACAGCGGCTACCGCTGCGGCACCTACAGATCCTTCCGCATCCTCTACTGAGACTACGGCATTTGTAAATCCCGCGTCAGAATTCGTTAAGGACAGAATCGAGAAACTCACTGTTCCGGCATTCACAGATGAAGATGGTGAAGAGTATGAGGCTGAAGAATACGTATTCCACTTTCCTGAATTGCTGATCAAGTCTGCTTATGCGGATTCGATCAATAAAGAAATGAACCAGTTCTATGGAAAGTACGAAAAAGAATACAAAGCCGCTCTTAAAGACAAAACAACTCCGGATCTTCATTTGTGCGACTATATCGCTTACCTTACAAAAGACGGCATCCTGAGCATAGTCTTCGTTGAACATGGAGATAATGACTGCAATGATTTCTATGTATACAACATCGACGCCAAGACAGGCGAGAAGGTTGACAACGCACGCATTGCAAAGGTTGCCGGTGTAAGCAACATCAGAAAGGCTGCCATGGATGCTCTCCAGAATGTGTATAACAAAGACGAGAATCATAACCATAGGCTCAAGAACTATAAGATCGTCAAGAAAAAGGGCAAGAAGCTCGATGAAGAGGAAAGGGCAATTGAGAAATCATTCAGCGAAAAGCATCTTAACGATAAGATGAGGATCGGCCTGACCAATGAAGGTAAGATATTCTTCATTTCCGAGTATGAGACCGGCGCAGGCGAATTCTTCGGCATGTATGACAGTAACGGCAAGGATCTTTACCGTGGCGATAATCCGTACGCGTATGGAGAGCGTTTTTCCGAAGACGATGAGGAAGACGAAGAAGATGAAGACGAAGATGATGATTATTTTTATGACGATGATGAAGACGAAGATTGATGTACTGATCTCGTGCTGACACAAGACTGATAATGGACGGACGGTTTCTTTTTGCAGACCGTCCGTTTTATTCTGACTGCCCGGAATAAGCCCGAAAATCCATAAAAATTGGGGATTCTACCAACTGTCGGTTGAGAAATTACATAGTAGTGATAGATTTTACATGTACACAAACAAAACACACAGCCCACACACAGACTACACAAAAGTCTCTTATCCTTTGGTCAGGAAGTTCGGTGAGCTTCCTGC
>CACYDX010000145.1 GCA_902773255.1 Oscillospiraceae bacterium | reverse complement strand
GCAGAGACGATCTCACCGCCTGCAGCATGGGCAAGGGCTATGGACAAAGCCGTTTTTCCGGAGGCGGTAGGTCCCGCGATAACAAAGACTTTTCCGCCCATGATCAGACTATACGCCTGAAGCGTTTATCAAGATCGCGCCCGGGTATACGATAGGAAACAGGCCTGCCGTGCGGGCAGTAAAGCACTTCACCGGAAAGCACTGCCGTGGTAACGCGCTCGAGCTCAGCGGCGGATGTGTCCCACCCGGCCTTTATTGCCGCTTTGCAGGCAACGGTGTGCAGTACCTCGTCCCGGGCTTCCTCGGATGATGGAGCTTTTCCGGAGCGGAGCTTTTCGCATATCTCCTCTATCGAGGGGACCACATCGGAGGGGTACATATCCGCAGGCAGAGCGCGGACCACAAAATTGCAGTCGTCAAGGGCCTCTATCTCAAATCCAAGAGAGGCAAGAAGTTCGGAATTTGCACCAAGAAGCTCGCTGTCCTCACCGCTGAGGCGGAGAGGCACCGGCTCAAGCAGGGTCTGGGCATTGATATCGGAGGTGCGCTTTTTTAGAGAGTCGAATATCATCCTCTCGTGAGCTGCGTGCTTGTCTATGAGAAGCACCTCATCTTCAAGCTCCACGACAATGTATTTTTTGAACAGCTCACCCACTATCTTGTGGTCGGGCAATAGTTTTTTATCAACATTTTGAACAGCGTTTTCAACATGACCGGCTGTTTTTTCATCCGAAAGTCCTGCGATGCGGGCATTTTCCGCTTTCGGACGGGCGGTTTCCGGATGGTGAGGCACAAAGGAAGTGACAGACGCTGATGAGGTGGAAAATGGATAACCAAGATCGAGCCTGGTCTGGTAGTTTTCTTTCGGTGAAAAGAAGGCGCCGTCATCCGTTTTACGGTCTTTTTTCGAAGGATCGGCCGACTGCTGCATCGACTTATAGTCCTGCGCGGAAATGCTTTTGTAAAAGCCGGTCTTTTTGCCCAGGACGGCCTCTGTAGAGGGTGAAGGGACGATATCAGCGCTCCGCTTCTCCGCTTCGAGAGCAGACAGAACGGAATAGTAAACAAGGTCGAACACGCGTTTTTCCTCGCTGAATTTCACTTCTGTCTTGGCGGGATGGACATTTACGTCCACGCTGCCGAAGGGGATACTCAGATAAAGTACACATCCCGGGTATTTCCCCGAAAGCATCGAGTTTTTATAGGCCTGTTCGAGAGCGGTCTGCATCAGGACCGAGCGGATAAATCTGCCGTTGCAGAAGAAGAACTGGCCGCCTCTGTTACCGCGGCAGGCGGATGGCGAGGAGACATAGCCCTTAAGAGTGAGTCCGGAATCCTCTCCGGAGCACTCAAGCATGTCCTTTGCGGTTTCACGGCCGAGAACGGTATAAATGCAGGAGTCTATACGTGTATCGCCTGGAGAGAAAAACTGCTCTTCCCCGTCTCTTATAAAGCGGATGGACACATCCGGATGTGCAAGTGCGCAGCGTATCGCCGCTGCCTGACAGGCGGAGGCTTCGCTCCTGTCGGATTTTAGAAATTTCCTGCGAGCCGGCGTGTTATAAAAAAGATCACGTACGATTATATTGGTACCCTCAGGGCAGCCTATCGGCTCCATTTCATCTATCTCGCCTGCGGTGAGCTTTACGAGAGTGCCCTCGGAGCTGCCTTTCAGCCTTGTGCGAAGCTCTATGCGGGAAACGGCGGATATGGCAGCAAGAGCCTCGCCGCGGAAGCCCATTGTGGAAATGCACTCAAGCCCGTGCTCATCTGAGAGCTTGCTCGTTGCATGGCGCATGAAGGCGATGCCTGCGTCCTCGGGCGATATTCCGCAGCCGTCGTCGGTAACGCGTATATAGTTTGAGCCGCCATTCCGGATCTCAATGCTTATGTTCTTCGCCCCGGCGTCGAAGGAGTTTTCAACGAGTTCCTTCACAACTGAGGCAGGACGTTCGACTACCTCACCGGCGGCAATCAGATCCGCAACATGCGGTGAAAGTATGTTTATTACGGACATATATTAGACCTCCGCAAGTATTCCTGCGACTGATAATTATACATTAATCAAGTTGAAACTTCCACTTCTTTTATGCTAATATAATCTAATCGAAAACAAAAGGATACTGATAATGGCAAAAAGCACGAAAACGATAGACAGTACCGAGATCAGAAGACAGATAGAGCTCTGCGGAAAGCTCAGGGAGAAACTCCGGAGCGATGAGAGAAGACTCCTTGCCATGGTGGATACCTACGGCTGCCAGCAGAACGAGGCGGACAGCGAAAAAATAAGAGGTTATCTTGCTGAGATGGGCTTCGGGTTCACGCAGGACGAATTTTCGGCGGATATCATTGTGGTAAATACATGCGCCGTCAGGGAGCATGCGGAGATGCGGGTGCTCGGGAACGTCGGTGCGCTTAACCACACAAAAAAGGCAAGGCCGGATCAGATCATCTGTGTATGCGGCTGCATGGTGCAGCAGGAGCATATGGCCCGGAAGATAAAGATGAGCTATCCTATAGTTGATCTGGTGTTCGGCCCGCATGAGCTGTGGCGTTTCCCGGAACTGCTGCTTGAGGTGCTTGTGCGGCACAAAAGAGTGTTTGCCACCGAAAAGGACGACGGGTCCGTTGCGGAGGGCATACCCCTCAGGCGCGACGGGAAGGTAAAGGCCTGGCTGTCAATAATGTATGGCTGCAACAATTTCTGTTCCTACTGCATTGTTCCCTATGTCAGGGGCAGGGAGAGATCCAGGCAGCCGGAGGATATAGTCAGGGAGGCGGAGCAGCTCGTTGCAGAGGGTTACAAAGACATAACCCTTCTCGGGCAGAATGTCAACTCATACGGCAAAGACCTTGACCGGGGAGTGGATTTTGCGGATCTGCTCAGAATGATCGATGCCATCCCGGGAGACTTTCTTATACGCTTCATGACGAGCCATCCCAAGGATGCGACCGAGAAGCTGTTCAAGACCATGGCGGAGTGCGAAAAGTGTGCGAGGCATCTGCACCTTCCTGTCCAGTCCGGGAACGACAGGATACTCAAGGTGATGAACAGAAATTACGACAGCGCGACCTATATAAAAAAGCTGGAACTCGCGAGAAGCTACATGCCCGATCTCGTTGTCACGACTGACATCATAGTGGGCTTCCCGGGAGAGACTGATGAGGAGTTCAACGACACGCTGAAGCTCTGTGAAAAGGTCCGTTTCGACGCGATGTTCACTTTCATCTATTCTAAAAGAGTAGGCACTCCGGCCGCATCCATGCCGGATCCCTATACCCGAGAGGAAAAGCAGGCGCATTTTGATGCCCTCACCGAGACGGCTAACAGGATATCCGGAGAAAAGCACAGGGAATACGAAGGGAAGACAGTCAGAGTACTGGTCGACGGAGAGACAGGCCGGGATGAATATAATCTTTCCAGCAGGACAAACGGAGGAAGGCTCGTTCATCTCAAGGGAGATCCCTCCCTCATAGGGCAGTTCATAAAGGTCAGGATAACAGCGAGCAACACATGGGCGCTGTATGGTGAAACGGAAAATGGCTGAACTAACACCGATGAAAAGGCAGTATAACGAGATAAAGGAGCAGTACAGAGACTG
>CACYDX010000144.1 GCA_902773255.1 Oscillospiraceae bacterium | reverse complement strand
CAAACTTGCCGGGGCGTTCGGATTTGCAGAGTGCTTTCCGGTCTGCGGACAGACATATCCGAGAAAGCTCGACAGCCGGATACTCAACTGCCTCAGTTCGATAGGGCAGAGCCTTTACCGCATGGCACAGGACATCCGCCTCCTGCAGCACGACAGGCAGCTCGAAGAGCCATTCGGTGAAGGCCAGATAGGTTCCTCAGCAATGGCTTACAAACGCAATCCCATGCGCTGTGAGAGGATATGCTCACTGAGCAGGTATCTGATGGCTGATGCGGTCAATGCGCCGCTCACGGCTTCAGCCCAGTGGCTTGAAAGAACGCTGGATGATTCGGCAAACCGCCGCATTTCCATGCCGGAAGCTTTCCTGTGTGCAGATTCAATACTGCGTATAGCGCAGAACGTATGCGCGGGGATTCATGTGAATGAAAAGGTGATAGAAAAGGCTGTGCGTGAGTATCTTCCTTTCATAGCCACGGAAAACCTGCTCATGGAGGCAGTAAAGCGCGGGGGCGACAGACAGCAGCTGCATGAGATCATCCGCCGCTGCTCCATGGAGGCTACGGAGCGTATGAGAGCCGGAGAAGAATGCGACCTTTTGGAAAGGCTGGAAAAGCAGCCTGAATTTGCCATGACGAAAGAGGAACTTGAGGAAACACTCAGTCCCGGAAACTATATCGGCCGCTGTCCGCAGCAGGTAACGGCTTTTCTCAAAAAGATCGCCCCGATGCTCAGCGATGTGAGCGTCAGGGAAACGGAACTGGGGCTTTGATGATTTATGATCGCGGGTCATCTGAATGACCGGCTGTTACGCAAGAGAAGAGGTGTATTAAATGAGAGACCGTATCTCGGACTCCATCCCCTGCGTGATACTCCTGGCCTTATCCGGCGGCTGCATGGACGCATATTCATACCTGTTCAGAGACCATGTCTTTGCCAATGCGCAGACCGGCAACATGCTTCTGTTCGGGGTTAACCTTGCCAACGGGGATATTCCCGGAGCTCTCAAATACTTCTGGCTCATCCTTGCTTTCACTCTGGGCATCATATTGTCCGACATGATGACGGAGAAGAGAGTTTTCCAGAGTGAACGGCGCATTGAGGTCTCAGTTCTGTTCGAGGCGCTGGTGCTTGCTGCAGCGGCGTTCATACCGAAAAGGGCGGATGCCGTTGCCAACATGATGATCTCTTTCGTGTGCGGCATACAGCTGGAGACCTTCCGCGATTTTCACGGCAACAAGATCGCCACTACCATGTGTATAGGGAATCTGAGAAGCGGCACATATAATCTTGATAAATTCATAAATACCCGCGAACGGCCTTACCTGCGCAAGGCGATCATTTATTACGGGATAATCTTTTCATTCGTTGCGGGCGCGATAATAGAAAGCAAGATGATAATACTCATCGGAGCCCGCGCAATATGGCTCTCAAGCGCTCTGCTCATAGCATGCGCCATAGTGATGTTTCGTCAGGCCGCTGAAAAGAAGCTTCAATAGAACAGCAAAGATCCGCGGCGCCTCATGCGCGGCGGGTCTTTTGCACTTTAGGGGCAGATTTACATACGGCGGATATGTAAAATGGGAAATGATTTTTTGATGCTGATATTCACCGTTTGTTCATTGATGTCTGCTCAAAAACATGGATAATCTTCACGATGCATTCGATAGGAGGATGTTCTGTGAAAAAAATAGTACTTTTGATCTTTGTACTTATGATATGTGTTCTGGCAGCAGCCTGCGGGAAAACTGCCGAAGCTCCTGCTGCGGCAAAACCTGCTGCGGAAGCGGCTTCGCAGGTCCCGGAAGAGACAGCTTCAGCGGAGATCCCAGATCCGGCTGACGATGAGCCGGAAGGGAGCAGCGCTGCTCTTGCTCCCGAGATCGCAAAGGCCTATCTGGCCGTGATCGATGATATTGTAGCTCACGTTGGTTACAGCGAGACTGAAGCCTCTGAGGGCGAGTATCTGCACGGCGGCTTCATCCGCGACTGGGACGGGGACGGAACTCCTGATCTTTGCCTGCTGCTCAAAACGAGCCCGAGGGAATCCGGCGGCTGGGACGGCACGCCCATTTACGGCTGGTATGCGCCGACATTCAGGCTTTATACATATAAAAACGGACAGACTGTGCTCGCCGGGGAAAGCGACCTCTATTTCGCAACTGCCGGCAGAGAGGCTGCCGTTGCCGCGCTGACTGAAGAGAACGGTATGAAGGCCGTCTGGTTCGACCGTAACGATTTTACAGAGGAAGGCTATGCCGTCTGCTTTGAGTTGAAAGACGGTACAATCGAGAAAAAAGAGGCGCCGGCCGATATGGCGGAGGCCGCGCAGAAAGCGGAAAATGCGCAGGCTTTTCTGGAAACGTTCGGAGCAGGAAAGGCTCAGCTGCTGCTTTATAACTACAGCGGCGATGCGGTCTTAGGCGGCGAGGCAAATGCACGGAAACTTCGAGAGGACCTTGCAGCGGAAGCAGGAGTGGAAGGAAGCACTGCCGCAAAGCTTTCCCCTGACGATTATATCGGCACTTTTACGAACGGCGGCTATGACTATGTGATCATAGAGAAAAACGGGAATGATTACACGATGCTCGTCTCCCTTTACCGCCTGACGACGATCGACGAAGGCACTGTCTCCTTTACGGATGACGGAGTTGTATTCAACGCGCTCGATGCAAACGGTGAGCCCGTGAAGCTTTTGTTCTTCAGATCCGGCGATGACAGCTGGACTGTCCGGGTGGAAGAGACCACATGGACGTACTTCGAGCCGGGAATGGTCTGGGAAGATCTTGTCAGGACCGACGGAGTGGAATGAAATGAGAAAAGCGGGCATACTGTTTTCTGTTATGGCGATACTGCTGTCCGATATCATGTGCGCATTCGTCGCTTTCGCTTACCGCGACATGCTTTGCGGTATCGCGCATCTGGGTTACAGCGCCCCTGCCGGAGTGGTTTTTCTGTATGCAATACCATTTCTGATAGGTATAATCATATTCGCGGTCCTCGCCGTAATGTTCTTTAAGAGAGCAAATAGATGACCGGCGTCCTGAAATTATATTGTTAAATAGAGCACGGCGATCCCGATGGAATTGCCGTGCTCATACTTTTGTGCTATATTCTGTGAGGGCATCTGAAACAGAAGTCCGGCCGTGATAACGAGGTGGAATACGATGACGTATAAGGAAACTGAATTCATGTTGAAGGACGGGCGGAAGGCGCTGTTTCGCAGTCCCACCGAGGCAGATGCGGAGGAGATGCTGAGTTTCATCCGAAAAGCATCCGGAGAGACGGACTTTCTGCTAAAATATCAGGAGGAGTATGACAACTTTACTCTCGAACAGGAAAAGGCCTTTATAAACGGGGTCAGCTGCAATGAAAACGGTCTGATGATCGCCTGCGTCGTCGATGGAAAGATCGCCGGCAACTGCCAGATATCATTCAATACGGGGATGAAAGAGCGCCACAGGGCTTCCGTTGCGATCGGACTTCTGCAGGAATACTGGAACCTCGGGATTGGAACGAAGATGTTCGGGGAGCTGATCCGGGCGGCAGAGGAACGCGGCGGGATAGTCCAGATCGAGCTCGATTTCATCGAGGGCAACACCCGTGCAAGGCATCTCTACGAAAAGATGGGTTTTCGCATAACAGGCGTGAAGCCGGATGCGATCCGTCTGAAAGACGGCACATTCAGAAACGAATATATGATGGTAAAGAAACTATGATCTGTGAACTGAAGGAACCGGCCAAAGCCGCTTCGCTTTTCATGGACCGGGAGGATCTCGATGCCGGTATACTTGCCTGTCTGGATAATGTGATGGGAAAGATCCTGGCGGATGATCCTGAACAGCCGAAGTCCGCAATGGCCCTGATCGGCGACTTCGCTTTTGTCGCGGGAGAGCCGGACCTTGAACTCCTGCGTGCAAAGCCGGACCGCTGGATGCTGGTGATACCGCAGAACGAAGCGTGGGAAGATCTGATAGAGAACAATTTCCCCGCATATAAGAGGATCCGTTACGCTATCAGAAAGGATACGATATTCGACCGGGAAAAGCTCGAAGCAATGGTAAACGCTCTTCCCAAAGGCTATACCATCCGCAGGATAGACGGAGAGTTGTATGATCTCTGTATGAAAGAAGAGCTGTTTGAGGACTGCGTTTCCGTATTCGGATCGAAAGAAAAGTTCCTCGAACTCGGACTTGGTTTCGCCGTCATGAAGGACGGGAATATCGCTGCAGCCGCGTCTTCCTATTCCCGTAATCGCGAGGGGATCGATATTGAGATCGACACCCGGAAAGAAGAGCGGCACAAGGGCCTCGGCTCTGCGGTCGCCGCAAAGCTGATCCTGACCTGTCTCAACGAAGGACTGTATCCGGCATGGGATGCGGCAAACAGGATATCGGTACGGCTTGCGGAAAAGCTCGGCTATGAATTCAGCCGGGAATACGTCTGCTACGGGATGGAATAAAAAACAACAGGTTTATTTAGAAGAATTGGATCGTCATGACCGAAAACGATAAATGATCGAGAAAAACAGTTATGGACAGAAATATGGGAATAAACGATATCAGGATCTTCAAAGAGCCTGACGTTACCGGATACCTGCCGCGGATCGAGCGCAGGGATGAAAATGAAGACTTCCGTGATGAAGTTGTCGAAAACAGCGGGGAAGTATTCACGGTCGCTCACGGGGACGAGATCGTAGGGCTGGTGTATATTGACGATGACACTGAGGGATTCATCTATGTCAACATTTTCCCGGAGCACCGTCGCAAAGGATACGGATATGCTGCCGCCTGCGCCGCGGAAGGGCAGATGAAGGCCTCGCCGCTGAAAAGCATCCTGACCGGCTATGCCGGCAGTGACGAGGCGGCAAAGAGACTGGCGGAAAAACTGGGTTACAGGAAGAAGTTCTCCTCCGCCGTCATGAAATACTGCGGGGAGAGGTTCGATGATCCCGAACTGCCTGTGCGGAAGTACCGGGATGAAGACTTTCCGGATGCTTTTGCCCTTTCTGCCAAGGCATTTCACAAAATGCGCCTCGAAACAGGCAGCTTTCCGGACTCCGTGGTCTCTCAGCCGGACGATGAGGCAAGAAAATACTGGTCTGAGACGGCTGATGAACGCTGCGTATATGTTCTGGGAGATGAGATCGTCGGTCATGCACAGATCGAAGATGATCTGCTGGACAGCGTTTCGATTAAGATCTCTCATCAGGGAAAAGGCCTCGGAAGAGCATTCGTGCGGTACCTCGTAAACCGCATGCTTGAAAAAAAGGGCGAATGCCCCCGATTGTGGTGCGTGGTGGGTAACGATAAAGCGAGGCGGCTCTATGAATCCCTCGGCTTTGAGGAAACAGGCCGTGCCGACTACGCAGAGAAAAAGTTTGATACGGATAAAAGGAGCAAACCAATGAAGTTTTCGGAGATGCCATACAAAAGGCCGGATCCTGAAGCTGTGAAGGCGGAACTGCAGGGACTGACCGAACATCTGAAAAATGCGCAGAGCTATGAAGAGGCCCGCGCGGTCTTCCTCGAAAAGGAAGAGAAGTCCAAAGTTATAAACACGCTGTGGTGCCTTGCCGCAGCACGCCATTCGATCGATACGCGCGATAAGTTCTACGACGCGGAGAACGATTTCTTCGACGGTTTCGGACCGGAGCTGGAGGAATACGCGCAGGAATGGATCGATGCGATGCTGGCCTCGCCCTTCCGCAAAGACTTTGAGACTGAATACGGCGATCTTCTCTTCGTGAACGCGGAGATCGCGAAAAAGACCTTCTCACCCGAGATCATAGAGGATATGCAGCGGGAAAACGAGCTCTGCACGGAATACGCCAAGCTGATAGCCTCGGCGCAGATTCCCTTTGAAGACGGAATATATACGCTTTCTCAGCTGGAGCCCTTCCAGACTGACCCTGATGACGCGCGCCGTCTTGCCGCATGGAAGGTGAAAGGGCAGTGGTTCAAGGACAATCAGGAGAAGCTCGATGCGATCTATGACGAGCTCACACATCTGCGCGATGCGATGGGAAGGAAACTCGGCTACGGCGGATATACACAGCTCGGCTACTACCGCATGCAGCGCAACTGCTACACCAAGGAGGATGTGGAAAAGTTCCGTGCAGCCGTGCAGAAGTATCTCGTCCCTGTTGCGGACTCGATCCGTCGTGAGCAGGCGAAGCGCCTAGGCAAAACATATCCGCTTTCCTTTGCGGATAATGCGCTGAGCTTCCGGAGCGGCAATCCCCGCCCGGTCGGGACGGCGGATGATATATTGGCGCAGGGTCAGAAGTTCTATGATGCGCTCTCGCCGGAGACCGGTGAGTTTTTCCGCACGATGCGTGAAAACGAGCTGATGGATGTTCTTTCCACGGAAGGCAAGGAAGGCGGCGGCTACTGCACGGACTTTGAGCTCTACCAGGTGCCGTTCATATTCGCAAACTTCAACGGGACGCAGGGAGATGTTGAGGTCGTGACACATGAAGCCGGTCATGCCTTTGCCTACTGGATGAACCGTGACAGGATCCCGACCGAATACTGCAGTCCCAGCCTGGAGGCCTGCGAGGTGCACTCGATGAGCATGGAATTCTTCGGATGGATGAACGCGGAAGGCTTCTTCGGCACGGATGCAAGGAAGTTCCTTTACAGCCATCTGGCCTCTGCTATAACCTTTATCCCTTACGGCACCATGGTGGATCATTTTCAGCACATCGTCTATGAAAAGCCGGAGATGACGCCGGCTGAGCGCCATGCGGAATGGAAACGCCTGCTCGGCATCTACATGCCGTGGCTGAAGCTTGACGGAGAGATACCCTTCTTCTCCGACGGCGAGGGTTGGCAGCGCCAGTCACATATCTACGAATGCCCGTTCTATTACATCGACTACTGCCTCGCACAGACCGTGGCTCTGGAGTTCTGGGCCGAGATCCAGAAAGACCGCGAGGACGCCTGGGAGCACTACATGGCTTATACGAAACAGGGCGGCAGCCGCACCTTCACCGACCTGCTGACCAACGCCGGCCTGAAGACCCCGTTCGACGAGGAGTGCCTGAAGGGCGTATGCGAGACGGCAACAGAGTGGCTGAAGAACTTTGACCTCACAGGCATAGAATAAGAAGGCCCGGATCAGCGGCTTGCTGTTTTATGCAAAGGAGAAACGGATGACGGAAAAGACCTTTGAAACAAGATGCGGCGCGATACATTACTGGACGAATGACATAACAGCCTCTCCGGTGACTCTTGCTTTCCTGCCCGGCCTCACCGCCGATCACAGGCTGTTTGAAAGACAGACGGAGTACTTTGAGGATAAATACCGCATTCTGGTCTGGGATGCGCCGGCGCATGCCGCATCCTGGCCTTTTGACTTCACATTCGATCTGCGGGACAAAGCCAAATGGCTGGACGGTATTCTTCAGCAGGAGGGAATAGATGCTCCTGTGATCATCGGCCAGTCGATGGGAGGATACGTCGGACAGATGTATTCGGAGCTTTTCCCGGATAAGCTGAAGGGATTCATTTCCATAGACTCTGCGCCGCTGCAGAAAAAGTATGTGACGGCAGCAGAGATCTGGCTTCTTAAAAAGATGGAACCGGTCTACCTCCATTATCCGTGGAAAGCCCTGCTGAAGTCTGGCACTGAGGGTGTTGCCACATCTGAATACGGCAGGAAGCTCATGCGCGATATCATGATGACATATGACGGGGATCAGGAGCGCTATGCAAAGATATCCGGGCACGGCTTCAGACTGCTTGCGGAAGCGATGGAGGCTGACCTGCCTTACGAGCTGAAATGTCCTGCACTACTCATTTGCGGCGATAAGGACCGCGCCGGTTCATGTATACGATACAATAAAGCCTGGCACAAAGAGACAGGGATACCGATAGAGTGGATAAAAGGCGCCGGGCATAATTCCAATACCGACGCGCCGGAAAAAGTGAATGAGCTTATTGAGGAGTTTGTATCAAAGCTCTGATCTTCAGTGTCTTTCCGTAAAAGAAAGACCGCATCCTTCGATGCGGTCTTTTACATTTTGTTTAAGCTGCGGCGCCGTCTATTCATCATGCAGGGGGGTGACACTGTTGTGATTGAGGATAACGTCGCTGAGCGGGGAGCCGAACCAGTCGAAGAGCCTCCTTGCAGGGCTGTCCGCAGGCTCGTCGCTCCTTATGACAACATAGCCCTGGGTGCCGAGCGGATAATTCTTTGAGGCGACGTTTTCGGGAGTGGCCGCATAGCCTTCGAGAGAGAACGCCAGCAGCTCCTCCTTGCTGAATACGTCATTGAGGTAAGTCATAATGCTGTAGCCGATGGCGTAGGGATCGCGCAGGCATTCCGAGACGATGGAGCTCATGTCATCGAGGATCTCAAAACCAAGCCCTTTGAAATCGGGGACGTCTTCGTTCTTCCAGACCATCCTCTCAAAAAGACGCTGGCTGCCGGACTGATCATCACGGTAGAGCACGCGGATAGCGTGATCTGCGCCGCCGAGCTGAGCCCAGTTCGTTATCTCACCGCGGTATATCGCACGGACCTGATCAAGACTCAGATCATCAACGCCGCATGCGCGGTTGCCGATGAAAACAAGGCCGTCGCCGCCATAGAGTTTCATCTCAACGCTTACGCCGCGTTCCTTAAGATAATCCTGCTCCTCCTGCGTGGGAGCGGCAAGCAATGCTATGTCTGCTATGCCGTCGGCGATATTGAGCCAGGCGTTGTGAGTCGTGGAGCAGAGGGGCACAGTTCCGCCGGCGCCTGTGCTTTCACAGAAGAATTCATAGATCTCCGAGGTGACAGGTTTTCTGGCAGTTGAGGAATCCATAACGGGAAAATCTCCCGAAGCAAAGAGCGCGCTGTATTCTCCAAGCACCGGGAATTCAGTTATAGCACCGCTCTTAAGATCGAGGACTCTGTAGTTATCCTGAGCATAAGAAAAGTGATCTCCCGCAGCGCTCTCAAGGCCTGTGACATAGTGCAGCAGAGCTTTGCCTTCGCATACATCCAGCACGGAATAGTATGAGGGAAGAGTTTCATCCTCCAGCAGGCGGCGGGTGTTTTCGTCTGTCAGATAGCTGCGGTATTCATCCGAATAGTTGCCCTTTACAAGAAAAGTGCCGTCACAGCTCATTACAAGTTCTGTATCGGTCTTAGCAAGACGGATATAGACGGGGACAAGCGTCTGTGCATCCTCGTCGATGCGGAAAAGCTGTCCGCTGAAGGGCATGAAGCAGAGGATCCCGCTGCCGTCACGGAGCATCTCCATTGTGGAGTCGACAGAGATACTCCAGACTGTCTCCAGAGTATCAGGATCGAGAGCGACGAGGAGATTGTCATTTTCAACATCGTAGCGGTGGCAATATATGTATCTGCCCGCTGCGCAGGATTTGATCACCGGGGAATCGGAGAAGAGAGACTCGGGTGTCTGTGAGCCGTCACGGTAGAGATCGAAGCCGGAGCCGTCGATGAAGGAATAGTAGGCTCCGATGAAGCCGCCGTCGAAGGGGATGAGCTTGCGGTATTCGTGCCCGCCGGCCGGGAGAAGCACCTCTTTTTTCCCGTCTGAGGTGAGCCGCATGACGCTGCCGTCCTCAAATGATGCGTAGAGCCAGTCGCCCCAGTGCTCGAAGAGGACAGTGCTGTTATCAACAAGAAGGCGCGGGGCGGAACCGTCAAGCGGGGCGAAATAGAGCCGGTCATATTCGGCGGTAAGGAAGAAACCCGGTTTTGCCTCGGTAGTCTCCTCTGTGCCGGAAGACTCCGGAGTTTCAGCAGTTTCCGGCATTTCAGCACTGCCGGAAACCTCAGCCGTGCCCGCCGGAGCGATTGTTTCGGATGTTGGTTCGCCACATGCGGAAAGGCCGGAGCATATCATCAGTGCAGCAAGGATCACTGCGAGAATTCTTTTCAGTCTGATCATGGATGTTTCCTCTCTGTGCAGGATGATATGATAGTATCACAGCGCGCTGTTCAGTTCAACTGCTGCACTATGCAATGCGCGGGATTTGTGGTAGGATAGGAACAGAAAAAGATACGAAGGAGAGATCGGAAATGCTTGAAACAGGAATTAAGGGCCACGGAGAGGTAACAGTTACCGACGCGCTCACTGCAAAGCGCTTCGGCAGCGGCGAGCTTGAAGTATATGCAACACCTGCGATGATCGCTCTGGCAGAGGAGACGGCGCTTAAAAGCGTTGCCGGAAGGCTGGAACCGGGACAGGGAACAGTGGGCACCAGAGTGGATATAGCGCATCTGGCGGCGACACCTCTTGGCATGAAGGTCCGCTGCGAGACGGAACTGATCGAGGTGGACAGGCGGAGACTTGTGTTTTCCGTTGAGGTATTTGATGAGACTGACAAAGTTGCTGAAGGAACCCACGAGCGTTTCGTTATAGACAATGAAAAGTTCATGAAAAAGGCGGAACTGAAGGCGCAGCAGCTTCGCGGATAATATAAAAGGTCTGTAATATGATATTTTCAGACAAATACAGTGGATCGGCTGTTATTATTGCCGACAGCCTGACGCGGCAGTTGATTACGGCCTGATCAGAGGCGGATTCTCCGGCATGACGCAGGATATCGCAAAGACTTCCTGAGAAGAGGTGCTTTCCATGTTCAATTATATATGGCCTATAGCGCTGGTGGTGCTTTCCAATGTGGTTTATCAGATATGCGCCAAATCCGTGCCGGAAAGGATGAATCCCTTTGCATCGCTGACAGTTACCTATCTTGTGGGAGCTGTGGTGAGTGCCGTATTGTATTTTGCGCTCGGTCCCGGCGGAAGCCTTATAAAGGAATACGGAAAACTTAACTGGGCTCCGTTTGTGCTCGGCATAGTTATCGTGGGGCTTGAAGCAGGCTGGCTGTATGCCTATAAGGCAGGCTGGCAGGTAAGCACTGGATTCATCGTACAAAGTTCATTCCTCGCGGCTGCGCTGCTGTTTGTGGGATTCCTTCTTTACCATGAGGCACTGACGTGGAACAAGATAGTAGGAGTTGTGATCTGCCTGATAGGGCTTGTTTTTATCAACTGCAGATGATCATGGAAGATGATGCGAAGCTGAGGATCATTATGAAAAAAACCGTACTGTTAATTCTGTGTGCAGCTATCCTGCTTTCGTTTACAGGCTGTGGGCAAAACGGATACTCCGTGTCCGAACCTGCCGTTGAGATAAGCGGGGATACTCCCGGCGGGGAGACAGCTGCTGTATATGAGGACATTCAGGAAGGGTGGATCCCGGAGTCGTATGAAGTCCACCTTATGCTTGACTCCGATGCTGTTTTGAATGAGGAAAACCTGCTTAGACAGGAGTTCCTTGAAATGTTTGGCGCGGACGAAAAATGCAAGGTGTTCAGTCTGGCATATTTTGAAACGATGGAACAGGATTTCTTCGCAGAGGGATGGATCAACCGGCTCCGCCTGAAATACGAGGAAAACCGTGATAACAACTATAAGCTTTCCTATAAAAAAAGATATTCTGTGACCGGGAATGATTTGGGTTCTGCTGTGCGGCTTGCCGAAGCCGAAGGTTTTGACCTTACGGGAGGCAAATGGGACCCGCAGGTGGATTGGGGCTACAGCGGTATGACACTGAGCCTTTCCCTGGATGTCACTATTCCGGCAGGTGCAACGGAAACTGTTGCAGACCCCGAACCGGAGAAAGCTCTTTCCATGATAAGAGATAACATGCCTGCTGTTGAGCGGAATTGGATGGCCGACAGTCTGGGAAGCGACGCAATGGATTCAGCGGTAATGGCTGGGCCGATCTATTTCATCCGTTACAAGGGAGATTATCATGGAAGGGAAGTATCGATAGAGATCTGGCAGATACGTGATCCGGGAAGTGACAATGTTTATTATCTATCGGAACTCTCTTTCAAAGCAGATGATTATGATCAGGCGTCAGCGAGCAGAAAACAGATGATGGAGGATCTTTTGAAACAGGGCATTCTTTTGAAGGTAGATTCTCTTAAAACACAGCAGATGCTGGATGCTTACCTGATTGCTCCGGACTGAGTTAATATATCGGACATCATTATAAAGTCCACAGCGAGGCTCATGCTTCTCACTGTGGACTTAATTTTTTGTTCAGTTTTTTATTATGGTCAGCAGCCGCTCCAGATAGTGTTTACGTATGAACGTATCTTCTCCGCAGGGGTGCTGCTGTTGCCGAACTTGGCACAGCACAGTTCGATCGTTTCAGAAATATTCTTTCCGTCTTGTTTGCAGAGCTTGACCTCGTCGCGGATCGCAAGACGGACCCAGGGACTGAGCGCGGATGCATTCCCGGCTTTGCCGCCGGCTGCTTCTTCAAGCTGCTCCGGATCAAGTTCGCTTATGAATTCACTCATTTTTTCCTCCTGCTTTTTCCGCCTTTGCGGCGGAAGCTTAAACAGCTTTTGATGTTTTATACGATGTGCTATGGCTCGTGGCCGTTCACAGAATAAAGCAATAAAAAAGAGATGCGGTTTCCACATCTCTTTTTTGGTCCGAGTGGGGCGATTTGAACGCCCGGCCTCTTGAACCCCATTCAAGCACGCTACCAACTGCGCTACACCCGGATATTCTT
>CACYDX010000143.1 GCA_902773255.1 Oscillospiraceae bacterium | reverse complement strand
TGCACGATGCTGATCCTGGAAGAGTCTCCGAAAATGTAGCGGGCAAGCATCTGATACAGACCTGCGTCAAAGCCGTAGATCCCGGAGTCTTCGTCGGCCTGGCTGCTGAAGAGGATTCTTTATTTTGCTAGCAACCTCTCTGATACATTATGTCCCGGAAGTTATGAGTTATTTGTCGGGATATACAGTCGTCCGTCAGCGTACGAAAAACTCTGATGTCAATGCAGCGGGGGCAATTCATGAATGTCATAGGTCTCGTAGTAAATCTCAAAAGCTGTGTCCACATCGCCGGACAGCTCTATCAGCGCCCCGGCCTGGAACATGGTCGACAAGCTTCCTGAAGGGGCCTTCCACGCGGCGTTGGATACAACATGCACGGTTTCACCGCCTGCCTTCTCTGCACGCAGAATACTCTCCGCTTCGAAGAGCAGCGTACCTGTTGCGATATGGTAGTCGCTGGACACGATCACCAGCTGTTTTACCTGCGGATAGCGTTCAGTCAGGATGTCAAATGTGTAAATGGCATTCTGTGCCGTGGTGACGGATCTGTCTTCCACGATGACGCGATCTTCCGCGATCCCGTTCCCGATCAGCCATTCTGCCATCTTACCCGCTTCTGTCGCCGACTCGTTTTCAGCCGCCGTTCCGCCTCCGGTGCATACGATGAGTGCGTTGGGATACTTCTCTGCGCTGTTTTTAACAACTGTAAGACGCTCGATCAGCTCGTCGCGCATGGTGCCGTCAGGGTTGAGCTGAAAGCCCAGCGCCACGATGCAGAGTTCGTCCGTATCAGGCAGACCATCCGGCAGCACAGCATAATTGAGCGGCAAATCCGTGTTGACGGTTTTCCAGAGCGTCATAATGCCCGTCCAGCGATCTGCTGCATCAGTATCTACAGTCCGCAGTTCTTTCAGCAGAGACTCTATACGCTCGTCTGCCTCATCACCGTAGCTGCCGTAATCGACAACCATTTCCTCGATGATCTCCTGGCGCTCTCTTTTCTCAACTTTCCGACCGCAGCCGGTGCACAGGCAGATAACCGCCAGTGCAAGGATCACGGAAAGGATCCGAATGGTAAACGCTCTTTTCATCTGAATATCCCTCTCTGAAATTTCTTCGTCACCGCATCATGTGGAAACACCGGTCAGAGTATAGCATACGAGAGCGTTATTTTCCAGTATACGCAGTTCTCTCGCTGCAGCACGGAGATGACGTCAAGACTGTACAGGGGAAGAAGGCTTCGACCTGAAGTGCGGTTGAGGTCAAAGCCTTTTCAATCAAATGCAAAACAAGCACCGCCCGAAACAGATGATGCTTGTTCTGCATTTGATCGATATTTCAACAAGGAAAGCCTGACATCCCGAATAAAGCGATGCGGCTCCCGCAGAGAACAGACGCTCTGATATACAATCTGCCGGTCAATCAAGGATATAGTCTGTCTCCGGCCGTTTCGGCAGTGAATTCCACCCTGAGTTTGGAGATGGCATCCCTGATCATTTCTTCCGATGTATCTTCGGAAATGGTGCTTTTTGTCATAACATAGGAAATACCACTGCCGTAAGTGAGGGAATAGATTTCGGAACCGTCCTTCCAGACCATTTTCTCGTCGGTTTTCTCAATCAAGGTGACAGTACCGTCGTCAACAGCCCTGGCGTAGTTTTCCCAATCGTCTTCATTGGCCAGGTATCCATTCAAAACAGTAATCTTATCCTTGACTATGGTGAAGTGGCCGTTGCTTTTTTTCAAATTGTAACCGCCATCCGTATTGATCGCAACACTGATGACATCTCCGTAAAGTGTTTCAAACACATAACCCTTGAGTGTCTCTCCGGAACATCCGCAGAGGATCGAAGCGCAGAGGACAAGGCCTATAAAAACCACATTTCTTTTTTTCATAATCAGTCTCCTTATTACTCGACCATGGTTTGCTCGCTCTCGCTGAATGCGAATATAGCAAGAAACAAGGTTTCAAAATCATCGGTATTGGTCCAGACTCTGTAGTAGTATCTGCCAACGGGTATGTTGAGACTGTGCATGGCCGCTTCATCCTCATGGACGTATTGGCCGCTGGTTTCAATGATTGCAAAGGGCTCTCCGTCTCTCGCCACTTCGTACGTCAGCTTTGGGAAGCTGCCGATGATGTCGGTTGACATACGCAGGCCGCGCTCATGCAACAGATCCCAGATGTTTTTTCCATCTATTTTGAACCAGCCCTTCACGGAGAAGAACTCATCGTTATATGCCTGCTGTACAGTATGGCCCACCTCATGCACGGTGACACTTCCGGTGGTATGGTCCGAGAATTCAAAGGTGCGGGCTCCGGCCAGACTGTTCTTCAACATTTTGCCTTCAAAGAGCACCCGTCTGTCCGCATCCTCCAGAACGTATCCGGGTTTTAGCGTCACGCCGTCATGGCGACAATAATACTCGGCAACACCCTCGGCGGACCTGAAGTTGGAGAAATCCACCTGAGACAAACTCCTGCCAGGATCGCCGGAACCGAGCACTTTGCTCTTTCGAAAGGCCCTGACTGTTCGCATGATACCGAACACGATGGCCAGAATACCCACGGCGACAAAGGCAATAGCCAAAAGGGAGCTGTCTCCGCCCCAAAGCATGATCCCGCCGAAGGCAATCAGAAGAATACCCACGGGAACAAAAAATCTCACCGGCCCGCTGTTTCTCATAAACTTTGCAAATTCATTTAGGAAATGCATAACAGTCCCCCTTTTCTATCGGGTATGCTGATGGAGTGTGAATCTCACCTTGCAGCCCGGGCGAACTCCACTCAGGGTTTTCGCGCAAAAATGATGATTCCAAACTGTTTTCTCGCCCGAAGATGATTCGTGCGCTGCAACAGCTTGATGTGTTTCTGAATATGGTTGGCAGCAGCAGGAGCAATTTGATCTTTCTGCAGTTGGCAGCAGCTATATCGCCTGCCTCTGAAGAATCACAATAAATGAATAAAACAATATATATATAATTAATTATATTATAGCATTCGCGATATAAAACCGCAATTCAAACGTTCAAAATGAGAGCGTGCAGGCTTGTCAATAATATGAAACCTGCAGCAGCCCCTCTTGACCGGCAGAGAAGAGGTTCTTTCTGATTCGACGCTGAAAAGCTGAAAATCCTTTTGCCTCAAGGAATTCATGGCACAAAAACAGGATCGCTTCTTTTGTTAAATGGTGATCCTGATCCGGCAGGGGAAGAAGGCTTCGCTTTTCTGCGGATATAGTCCAGACGGTTGCGACCTGCCACCGGCAGCTCGCCAAGAGCCGCCTTTCGAAGCCTTTTGATTTCTACTCCTATGAAAACAAGCCTCCCATGTCGTGTGGCTTGTTTTCATGTCTGTCTACTACTGAACGGTGTCCAAACAAGGGTATTGCTACCAAAAGGTGTCTAAAAATATTATGTAAACTGAGTTTGCGACAAGATATCACATAAACGTGACCGTCTCCTCGAGCGGTTTCCTGGGTTTGTTGCCCGGAGTCGCACTGAAACCCGCGGCGGCGTAGCCCAGAT
>CACYDX010000142.1 GCA_902773255.1 Oscillospiraceae bacterium | reverse complement strand
GAGGCTCTGAAGTCCGATGAGATCAGCGCAGAGAAGAAGCAGGCCTTTTATGATGCCAAGGTCAACCTCGGTACATCCTCCGGTCTAAACGAGATCTACTCTGTTCTCAAGGGCATCCATCAGAAGGATTATTCGGCTGAAGTCGCAGGCCTCGGCGATCTCTTCTCCGTTACCTATGACCCGGCAATGATCAAGGATGCTATCAACGACATGGTTGATTTCATCGAGGGCAAGACTGTTCCCAAGGATCACGTCATACCCGTATCCGTTGTTGACGCCAGCAATGTCAGCCAGTTCCAGGGCTTCGGCGACGCAGTATCCAAATAATTATCTGACCGCTTAGATCTTAAAATTCGCGGGCATCTTTACGGTGCCCGCGAATACTTGAATGAATTAATGGAGGGAGAACCGTCATGGAACTGCTGAAAATGACGGATATAAGCAAATCGTTCTCCGGCGTAACCGTTCTTTCCCACGTTGACTTCAGCGTGCAGAAAGGAGAGGTGCATGCTCTGCTCGGTGAAAATGGAGCAGGGAAGTCCACACTGATGAATATCCTTGCAGGCGTTCATACCCGCGATTCCGGAACGATTGAATTTGACGGGCATGTGATGGAGGATCTCACGGTAGAGCGATCGGAACAGGCCGGCATCGCTTTCGTGCATCAGGAGCTGAACCTCTTCAATGACCTGAAGGTCTATGAGAATATGTTCCTTAGAAAAGAGATCCTTACAAAGCTGCATACACTCAACAAGGGCGCAATGATCGCCAGAGCCAACGAGCTTTTTGAATCTCTGGGCGTGGATATCGACCCGGATATCCTCGTATCGGAACTGGAGCCAAGCAAAAAGCAGCTTTTGGAAATCGCAAAGGCCATCTTTGCAAATGCAAAACTGGTGATCCTCGATGAGCCTACGACCTCGCTGAACAATAACGAGATCGACCATCTTTTCAGCATAGTCAGGAGACTCAAAGAGCAGGGGAAGTCTTTCATATTCATTTCCCACAAAATGAACGAGATATTTACCATTGCGGACACTTACACCGTGCTCCGCAACGGATGCTTTATAAATGCCGGGAATATCGCTGATACGACTCCTGAGGACGTCACGAAGATGATGGTGGGCAACAGTTATTCCGCCGAGGGAGTGTATCAGAAGCGTGAACTCGGAGAAGTGGTCCTGGCGCTGGAGCATGCCACCGGACAGGGGTTTAACGATGTCAATTTCGAGGTGAGAAAGGGCGAGATCCTCGGAATGACCGGTCTGAAAGGCGCGGGCGTCAGTCAGACGATGCAGACCATATTCGGTGTCAGGCCTCTGCTTTCCGGAAAGATCTTGATCAGGGGCAAGGAGATCAGGCATGAGAACATCCATCTTGCCATGATGGAGAAAGTGGGGATGATCCCGGCCAACAGAAAGGAAAACTCCGTTATCCCAGACTTTAATCTCCTTGAAAACAACTATGTTTCCGCCCACACACTCAGTTTCGGAAAACAGTATATAAACAGGAAGAAAGAGATCGAGATCTTTGAGAAGCACAAAGAGGCTCTGAACATCAAAGCAAACAGCCACGAAGACATGATCCTGTCGCTCTCCGGCGGCAACCAGCAGAAGGTCATCCTGGCCAGATGGCTTACCACGGAGGCGGATATACTTCTCCTTGACAATCCCACACAGGGGATCGATGTCGGCGCAAAGGCGGAGATATATAAGCTCATTATGGAGCTTGCAGAACAGGGGAAAACAATACTCGTCAATACTCTTGAGATCCCGGAGATACAGAAGATAGCAGACCGCTGCGCGGTGTTCTATCACGGACATGTTCAGGTCATCCTGCCCCGCGAGGATATAAACGAGGAACTCGTAATGCTTTATGCCACTAATGTCAAGCAGGCAACGGAGGAGCAAAATGGATAACAAGACAGTAAAAACAAAAAAGTCGATCGGAACGATCGCCAGCAACTACAGTTTCGTTCTTATCGCACTGGGCATCTTCATAGCATACCTCATAGTTAACGGCGGCGCGACCACCTGGAGCGGCGTTATGAATATCCTCAGGCACTCTGCAGTCGTCGGTATAATCGCTTTCGGCATGGGCCTTGCCATAATTACCGGCGGCATCGACCTTTCCGTTGGCTCCATGCTGTGCATAGTTTCGAGCTTCGGAGTGGTGGTGTTCAATGCCACGAACAGCATCCTGCTCACTCTGCTGTTCACTCTTGCGGCAGGTGCTCTTTGCGGAACGATAAACGGTGTGCTCATAGGCCTTGCAAAGATGCCGGCATTTATTGTGACGCTTGCAACGATGCTCATATACAGATCCATCGCTCAGTATTACCTGAGGACGACCGGTGTCTCGATATACAACATGAACGGCACACTGTCAAAATATGCTCCGTTCTACGGCTTCGGTCAGGCAAAGTTCCTCACTGTTCCGCTGGTCGGCATAGTGCTTATACTTGTGACGGTACTGATGGTGTTCATTGCCACAAACACCAAATTCGGCAAGACGGTATATGCAGTGGGCAGCAATGAGCGCGCTGCACTTCTCGCCGGTATCCATGTTGACAGAACGAGGGTTCTTGTTTATGTGATCTGCGGCCTTCTCTGCGGCCTGAGCGCATTTCTGTGGATGGCGATGAACGGCTCGGTCGATCCGGCCACTCTCGGAAAGAGCAACGAGATGTACGCGATCGCAGCAGTGGTTATAGGCGGTATAAGCATGGCAGGCGGAAAAGGCAGACTGCTCGGTGTTCTGTTCGGTGCCATGAGCTATACGATAATAGATAAGATAATCGCTTCTCTCGGAGTGGATGCGCTCATAAACGACACGATTAAAGGAACTATCCTTCTCCTTGCAGTGTTCATCCAGATCATGCTTCCGCTTCTGCGCACAAAGGCTAAGGCAAAATGAATAACGAAAGCCTTTCCGGGGCAAAAAAGCTGCTGATAGTCCTGTGCTTTTTTATGTATCTGCTTTACGGCATGTACTTTGGAGGTTTTGGGGCCAATTCGGGCAGCATGATGAGCTTTTTCGGAATAGGCGAGTCCCGGCAGGGAATGATCATGACGGTGCAATCGATAGGCTGCATCGTCATGGCTGTTGTGCTGGGAATTGCCGGTGAGCGCATAAACAAGCTGAAGGGCCTTTTCTTCGGCCTGATGATAATGGGGATCGCGGGGCTGCTGATAGGAACAATACCTGCATACACTGCACCGGGAAACGGATATGCCACTATGCTCTGCTTCTCCGTTTTCGGCGGCATAGGCTATATCATGATAGATCTGCTTATGAACGGCGCGGTGGCAGATGTTTTCAGAGAAAGAAAGACGACCTATCTTCCGTTCGTGCATGCTTTCTACGGCGGAGGTTCAATGCTGGCACCGCTTTTTGTTTCTCTTCTTGCCGATCCTTCAAATCCTGCGAGCTTTTCGGTGCCCTATCTCGTTATAGGCATTTTTGCGTTAATGCTCGGAGCTGTGTTTTACTTTGCAGTGAGGAAAGTGACCCCGGAAACTCCGTACGCGGACATGGCTCCGATACGGGCGAGAGCCTCTGCAAATCCTATCGAGGTTTTCAGGGATATAAGGGCATGGCAGTATTTTCTCTGCTGCTTCCTGTATCTTTCCTTCCAGACAGGACTTGTTGCCTGGCTGCCAAGGTTTTTCGAAGTTAGATACGGTGCGTCATATGAGACTGCCAACAGTATGCTTACTCTGTATTTTCTCGGTGCACTTGTCATAAGACTCATTTCACCGGCAATATATAAACGCATGCCGGTGAAGAGATACTATCTTTTAAGTGTCGGTGCTTCGGTGGCGGTATTTGTCGTGTTCCTGCTGGTACCTTCTCAGTCACTTATTATAAGGCGGATACTACTCATCACGACCGGACTGCTTCAGGGAATTGCAGTGCCCAGCCTGCAGCTTCTTGTGACAGACGATTTCGCAGACAGGACCGCATCTGCCTCATCAGCAATAGTGCTTGGAGTATCTCTATCCGCATTGCTTGCTCCGCTTATAATGGGCAATATAATTGAATCTGCAGGGTTTATGGCTGCAATGTGGTTCATCACGATACTCCTTCTTCTTTCTGCTGCTGTTTTACTGACGGTGAGGAACAGGAAGGCAGCGATAAAGTGAAAGTACCTGAACAGCGTTTGGCCGAGTATGACGGCTGGACGCTGTTTTGTGCAATTTATCAATTTTAGTTTATAGAATTGTTGAATATCTACAAAACAGGCCTGTTATTAGCTTGACAATAGGGGAGAAACAGCCAAATTTCTGTTGACTGAGTTGGCTTTATTTATTATAATGACCGTTAGGGTGTTGACTGATGATTTATTACAGTCTTTAGCTTGAAAATCAAATCTGGAGGAGAGATTAATACATGAAGAAGAAAGCAAAGAAACTGCTTGTCCTCGTCTGCCTGGGTGGAATTGGCTTCCTTCTCGGCAAGCTGGTGAAAACCGACTTTGCCAAGGAAAAGCTGTTCAAGATCCTCGGCGAGGACACCTACCTTGCAATCGAAGACAAAGTCTATCTGCTCGGCGACCTGCTGATGTGGCCTATCGACTTTGTCAGAGCGCTTCTTCCGTGATTTGAGCGGAAAAATAATTTGTAAAG
>CACYDX010000141.1 GCA_902773255.1 Oscillospiraceae bacterium | reverse complement strand
CCCGGGAAGATATCCGAGATCGTCTCATAGAAAAGACGCTGTCTTGTTATCTCCGGATACTTTGAATACTCCTCATAAAGCTGAGAGAACCTGGAAGCCTGACCGTTTGCTGCGTTTATGCGGGCTGTTTTATAAGCCTCGGCTTTCTGAAGTACTTCGTCAGCATCTGCCTGAGCTGCCGGAACCACCTCGTTTGCATACTTCTTTGCATTGTTGGTAGCAGTTTCCGCATCCTGCTTTGCAGTCTCCACTGCTTTGAAGGCTTCCTGGACCTGTACTGTGGGCGGTTCGGCATCCTGAATAGTAATGCTTACAAGCGTGAGGCCTATATCCTCCTTCTCAAGTCTTGCAAGGATCTTGTCCTTTATAGCCGCCTGGATCTCACTTTTCCCGGTAGTAATCACATCATCCACCTTATAGAGTCCTATGGTATCACGGATATAGGACTGGCAAAGCATTTTCAGTATTCCCACAGG
Organism: Oscillospiraceae bacterium; assembly: GCA_902773255.1. GTDB lineage: Bacteria > Bacillota > Clostridia > Oscillospirales > Oscillospiraceae > Limivicinus. Next base: position 13,862 of record CACYDX010000141.1, on the reverse strand, counting down.
TTCCTCAGAACTGTAGAGATACTTGACGGGATCGGTCACGCGGTATTCAACATAGAAGTCCACGTCCACGAAATTGTAGTCGACAGTGATCATAACTGCTTCAGATGCGATAGTTGCATTTGTCTTTATGTCATAGCCAATTGCGAAGCCTTTCGTTGCTTTTGAAACTATCTTCTTTTGCTGAATGAACGGCACCTTGAATTTAAGCCCCGGCGTTGAAACCACCGAAGGCCTTCCGAAAGTGGTGATCACGGCATATTCGTCCTCTTTCAGCTCATAGAAGGAGTTGAACAGCAGCATGACAGCAGCAACAACGATCACTGCTATAATTATTATGGTATTTCTCTTTCTAGGGTCCAATACCGGTTTCTTCTTTACGAAGGAATGTCTGTAAGTATTCTCATCCATATCTAATTCTCCTTTCTTTTATATCTTAAAGCCGGCATACCGTATTTTGCGAGCGCTGAGTTCTTATACTCCGGGCAGTATGTAACATCACATTCAACCCAGTCCGGGTCCGGAAATGAAGCAGCGGAATCATTGTCCGGAAACTCTATCTCCATATATGCAAGACCTGAAAACTCGTCCTCGAAAACATCTGTTTCATATATGAGACCATCATCTCCTTTTAAGATATAGCGTGTTTTTCTGATCACTCTGCCTCTTGCTATATCCATAAGCTGTCTGTATTCATCTGCTGTTATTTCCGTCTCATACTCATTTTTGGCAAGCTCCGGATCAAACCCCGCGGCCCTGGTTTTGACCGTGAGAATATATTTCCTTCCATGATCCACATCTCTTATCCTTATAGTTGGGCTGAATGAAACATAAGCCTGATCTATGTGTACTTTTTCACATTCAGCCAGGCTGAAAGGTATCCTCTCTGTACTTATGAGCCATTTTCTTTCTATCTCCATATTCATTCCTCCTGTCTGCATTATAAAGCACGGCAGATCCCGGATAATCGGTAATATCTCCGAAATAAGCCGTTTTAATTCTCTTTTCAGATAAAATATACATTGCTGCATCAGCGATGAACAGGCTGCCCCGGTTTGCTGCTCGTTGACTTGATGCCGGGTATGAGTTAAAATCTCATATGAAAGCTGAGGTATTCTTATGGCTAAACTTTACTTCAAATACGGCGCCATGGGCTCGAGCAAGACAGCCCAGGCTCTTATAACGAAATTCAATTATGAAGAACGTGGAATGAGCGTCTGGCTCATAAAGCCCTCAACAGATGACCGCGACGGAGCAAATGTGATCCGTTCAAGGATAGGTCTGGAGTCGGAAGCAGAAGTGATTGGTCCCGAAGATGACATCTGCAGGCTGTATTATCCGCGCGGTCGTAAAGACGTTATAATCTCTGACGAAAGTCAGTTTTTCACCCCGGCGCATATAGAGCAGCTCAGAAAGCTCGTGGATGAGGAGGATATCCCCGTACTCTGCTTCGGCCTGCGTACGGACTTCCAGACAAAGCTCTTCCCCGGATCTCAAAGGCTGTTCGAACTTGCCGATTCGATCACGGAGATCAAAACGATATGTGACTGCGGTTCAAAAGCTACAGTCAATGCGAGGATCGGGACTGACGGTATGGTAGTCACGGAAGGTGCCCAGGTGATGTTGGGAGGTAACGATTCATATGTTGCGATGTGTCACGCCTGCTGGAAAAAGCGCATTGAACGCGAAAAAAGCCTTAGAAACCAGATGCGGATCGACCTTTAGGAGAAGTCCATATACGGCAAAGGAGCCCCCGAACATATCAGGGGCTCCTTTGTTCTTTCTTATCAGCCGTTGAGTGCAGAATTCACAGCTACAGCTACCGCGACCGTAGCTCCGACCATCGGGTTGTTGCCCATGCCGAGGAAACCCATCATTTCAACATGCGCAGGAACGGATGAAGAACCCGCAAACTGTGCATCGGAATGCATGCGGCCCATGGTATCGGTCATGCCGTAGGAGGCGGGACCTGCAGCCATGTTGTCCGGGTGGAGCGTACGGCCTGTGCCGCCGCCGGAAGCAACTGAGAAATACTTTTTGCCCTGCTCGACACATTCCTTCTTATATGTGCCTGCAACAGGATGCTGGAAACGGGTGGGGTTGGTGGAGTTGCCGGTGATGGAGACATCCACTCCCTCTTTATGCATGATGGCAACGCCTTCACGTACGTCATCCGCACCGTAGCAGCGGACGTTTGCACGCTCACCGTCGGAATATGCGATCTCTTTGACTATTTTCAGTTCACCGGTGAAGTAATCGAACTGGGTCTGAACATAGGTGAAGCCGTTGATGCGGGAAATGATCTGGGCCGCATCCTTACCGAGACCGTTCAGGATAACGCGCAGAGGCTGCTTGCGGGCCTTGTTGGCATTTTTAACAATACCGATAGCGCCTTCTGCTGCAGCGAAAGACTCATGGCCTGCAAGGAAAGCAAAGCACTTTGTCTCATCACTGAGGAGCATTGCGCCAAGGTTGCCGTGTCCGATACCGACTTTGCGGTCCTCGGCAACAGAGCCGTCAAGGCAGAAGCTCTGGAGGCCTACACCTATAAGCTTCGCAGCTTCAGCAGCGGTCTTAGCACCGGATTTGATGGCGATAGCTGCACCGACGCAGTAAGCCCATTTTACATTCTCGAAGCAGATAGGCTGTATACCTGCTGCGATCTCATAGGGATCGAATCCCTTTGCCTTGCAGATCTCTCTGCATTCCTCAACGGAACCAATGCCGTACTGAGCGAGGACACCGTTGATTTTGTCAATTCTTCTGTCGTAGTTTTCAAACAAAGCCATTATTATGTCCTCCTTCTATTATTCACGGCGCGGGTCTATGTATTTTGCTGCAGCATCCCACTGGCCGTAATGACCGGTGGCTTTTTTCAGAGCTTCATTGGCATCGTCGCCCTTCTTGATGAAATCCATCATCTTGCCGAGAGATACGAACTCATATCCGATGATCTCATTGTCGCCGTTGAGTGCGATACGGGTAACATAGCCTTCAGTGAGCTCGAGATAGCGGGGTCCCTTTTCCTTTGTGGCGAACATGGTACCGACCTGGGAACGGAGTCCCTTGCCGAGGTCTTCGAGTGAAGCACCGACGGAGAGGCCGTCCTCGGAGAAAGCAGACTGGGTGCGGCCGTATACTATCTGCAGGAACAGCTCACGCATAGCGGTATTAATGGCATCACACACGAGGTCGGTATTGAGCGCTTCAAGAATGGTCTTGCCAATGAGTATCTCAGATGCCATAGCAGCGGAATGGGTCATACCGGAGCAGCCGAGCGTCTCAACAAGAGCCTCTTCGATTATTCCGTTTTTAACATTGAGTGTAAGCTTGCAGGCGCCCTGCTGAGGTGCGCACCAGCCGACACCATGGGTAAAGCCGGAAATGTCGGAAAGTTCTTTGGCCTGTACCCATTTGCCCTCTTCGGGAATGGGTGCCGGTCCGTGATATGCGCCTTTTGCTACCGGGCACATATTCTTAACTTCTGTTGTATAAGTCATAACTGTTTCCCTTCTATTTAAATTTTTACTTGATAAGTGAAACACCCGTCATCTCGGGCGGCTGCTCAAGCCCCATCAGTTCCAGTATGGTGGGGGCTATATCAGCAAGTCTTCCGTCGTTGAGATCGATTCCCTCTTTGCATACCACGAACGGAACGGGATTTGTCGTATGAGCGGTATTTACCTTGCCGTTTTCATCGAACATGCAGTCAGCATTGCCGTGGTCCGCCGTTACAAGGAGCACAAGATCATCATGTTTCTCTGTCTCGGCTACTATTCTGCCGATGCAGTCATCAACAGTCTCAACTGCCTTTATTGCGGCCTCCATGATACCGGTGTGGCCTACCATGTCGCAGTTTGCAAAATTGCATACGATAAGATCGTATTTATCGGATGCAATCGCCTCAACGAGCTTGTCACAGACCTTGTATGCGCTCATCTGCGGAACAAGATCATATGTCGGGAACTCTTTTGGAGACGGTACAAGGCATCTGTCCTCTCCCTCGGTCTGCTTTTCAACGCCACCGTTAAAGAAGAATGTGACATGAGCATACTTCTCCGTCTCAGCAACTCTGAACTGCTTCAATCCGTGAGCGCTTACAAAGTCACCCAGAGTATTCTCGATCGTTTCGGGAGGATAGGCTATAGGAAGCGTAAGAGCTTCGTCATACTGGGCAGTGCAGACATATGAAAGCGGAAATACTTTCTTCTTTCTTTCGAATCCGTCAAAATCAGGAAGGTTGAGCGCCCAGGTCATCTCTCTGGCGCGGTCCGGTCTGAAGTTCATGAAGATAACGCTGTCTCCTTCATTGATAACTCCTTCGGGACATACGACAACAGGCTTCACGAACTCGTCAGTAACATCCTGCTCGTAGCTTGCTTTAACAGCATGAACGGGATCGGGATCATGAACACCTTCTCCGCAGACGATGGCATTATAGCCTTCTTCCACGCGATCCCAGCGTTTATCTCTGTCCATCCCGTAAAAACGGCCCTGTATACTAGCGATCCTTGCATTGCCGAGTTCTTTGCACTTATTATCGAGCATCTCGACAAAACCTGCTCCGCTCTTGGGATCAACATCTCTTCCGTCAAGGAAGCAGTGAACAAAGACCTTTTTGAGGCCGCGCTTTTTCGCCATATCCAGAATGCCGAATATATGCTTTATATGGCTGTGGACTCCGCCATCGGAAAGCAGGCCGAGGATATGGAGATTCCTGCCGTTTGCAACAGCATCATCCATAGCCTTGATATACACCTTGTTTTCGAAAAACTTCCCGTTCTCTATCTCCATGGTCATTTTGGGAAGTATCTGAAAAACAACGCGACCTGCACCGATATTCGTATGTCCGACTTCGGAGTTGCCCATCTGGCCAGCGGGAAGTCCCACATCGAGACCTGATGCGATCAGCTGCGACTTCGGGTTTGATGCTAACAGTTTATCGATATTAGGGGTTTTGGCAACGTATATGGCGTTACCCTCTGTGGGAGGTGCGATACCGAAACCGTCAAGAATGACCAGTACTGCTTTTTTTGTCATAAAGTATCCTCTGTATTATTCTTCAGCAGTCGCTTTAACGATAGTCGCAAAATCTGCAGGTTTGAGAGAGGCTCCTCCGATAAGTCCACCGTCGATATCAGGCTGTGCAAGAAGTTCTGCAGCATTTTTGGCATTCATGCTTCCACCGTAAAGGATGCTTACAGTGCGCGCAACTCTTGCGCCGTAGATTCTGCGGATCACTGCGCGGATACCTTCGCATACTTCCTCTGCCTGTTCAGCAGTGGCAGTCTTGCCGGTGCCTATAGCCCAGATAGGCTCATAAGCTATTACACAGCGGCGTACCTGTGAGGCATCGATACCGTTGAGAGCAGCCTTTACCTGATAGGCAACGTATTCCATTGTAAGATCCATCTCTCTCTGCTCAAGGCTCTCACCTACGCAGATAATCGGGCAAATGCCCTTTTCAAGGAGGACTTTTGCCTTGGCGTTGATGAGCATATCATCCTCACCGTGATACTGGCGGCGCTCGGAATGGCCGACGATGCAGTATTTCGCACCTGCGTCGAGAAGCTGTGCTGCAGAAATCTCGCCTGTATACGCACCCTTTTCAAACTTTGAAACATCCTGTCCGCCGGCGGCGATCTTGAGCTCTTTTCCTGCTTTGACCATTGCCGGGATCATAACTGCCGGTGTGCAGAGAACAACATCACATGTTTTGCTTTTGGTCATGTTCTCCTTCAGCTGCTCGATAAAGGGCTTAACCTCGGAGGAGAGCATATTCATTTTCCAGTTGCCTGCAATAATTGTTTTGCGATATCTTTTATTCATCGTTATACCTCTTATGAACTACCTTAAAATTTATATGAAAATATTAAATAATATTTTTAGCTGACAAAACGCGTGCGTGCAGTATCCGTAAGATCACTTGTCAAGCAGGCAGGCAACGCCCGGCAGTTCCTTGCCTTCCAGGAATTCAAGGGAAGCACCGCCACCGGTGGAGATATGGGTGATCTTATCGGCAAAACCGAGTTTTTCGACAGCTGCCGCGCTGTCACCACCGCCGACGATCGTAATGGCGCCGGATTCTGCAAGTGCCTTGGCCATTGCCTTGGTACCATTTGCAAACTTATCAAACTCGAAGACGCCCATAGGTCCGTTCCACACAATGGTACCCGCTCCGGAAACTGCATTTGAGAACAGCTCAACGGTCTTCGGGCCGATATCCATGCCCATCAGATCCGCGGGAATGTCGCCATCGCAGAGAACGGGCTCAGCATCAGCGGAAAATTCCGCAGCGCAGATATTATCCACCGGAAGAAGGAACTGAACACCCTTGTCAGCCGCCTTTTTGATCATCTCGTCTGCATAGTCTATGCGGTCGGCCTCAAGCAGAGATTTGCCTACTTCAAAGCCCTGGGCCTTCTTGAATGTATAAGCCATGCCGCCGCCGATAATGATCGTGTCGGCCTTTTCAAGGAGGTTGTTTATAACATTGATCTTATCGGAGACTTTTGCTCCGCCGAGAACGGCTACGAATGGACGCTTAGGATCATCGAGCGCCTTGCCCATGATGCTGAGTTCCTTATCGACGAGCAGTCCGGAGTATGCCGGGAGATAGTCAGCAACGCCTGCAGTGGAGGCATGTGCTCTGTGAACAGTGCCGAAAGCATCGGATACGAAGATCTCGGCCATGTCGGCAAGCTCTTTAGCAAAAGCGGGGTCGTTCTTTGTCTCACCCTTGTTGAAGCGGAGGTTCTCAAGAAGCATGATCTGTCCGGGCTGCAGAGCTGCAGCCTTGGCTTTAGCGTCCTCGCCTATCGTGTCTGCTGCAAATATCACTTCCTGACCCAGCAGCTCACTGAGATGCTTTGCAACAGGAGCAAGCGTCAGCTTCTTAAGGGATTTTTCCCATGATTCGCGGGTAACCTCTTCCTCTTTCTTGCCTTTTTCCACCTGCTTTTTCACATAGCTTTCAAATGTTGCCACAGGCTTGCCGAGATGAGAGCAAGCGATAACAGCGGCTCCGTTTTCCAGAAGATATTTAATCGTCGGGAGCGCAGCCACAATGCGCTTATCGCTGGTGATCTCGCCTGTCACCTTATCCTGAGGGACATTGAAATCACAGCGCAAAAGAACCTTTTTCCCTGCGACGGGAGCATCATAAACTGTTTTTTTGCTGTAGTTCATAGTATATCCTCCTAAAAATAATAAACATCAGATCATACAAGCATAGAGCCTGTATTGAGAAGACCCGGAAACCCCTGCTGCCTCAGTGCCTCATATGCAAGCACAGCAACTGAATTCGACAGGTTGAGGCTTCTGGCTTCTTCGATCATGGGTATCCTGATACAGAAATCCCTGTATTTCTCCCTCAGCCACTCCGGAAGTCCCGCAGTTTCCTTCCCGAACATCAGCGTGACATCTACGGAAAGATCGACCTCGGTATATGCGCGCGGGGCTTTAGTTGTGGCAAGATAAAGGCCTCTGTCTCCCCTTTTGGAAAAATAATCGTCAAGGTCCTCGTAAACGGTGATATCCACAAGATACCAGTAATCCAGACCGCATCTTTTCACCATCTTATCTGAAATATCGAAGCCGAGCGGTTTTACAAGATGGAGCCTTGCTCCGGTCACTGCGCAGGTCCTTGCTATGGCTCCTGTATTGTGTGGGATCTCAGGCTCAACGAGAACGATATCGACCATCAGAATAGTACCATAATCAGTAAAAATCACAGAAATCGCCAAACTTTATTCTACCACGATTGACGGAAATTTCACTATCTTTTTTTCAAAAAAATACATTTCTTGCATAATAAACAAATACGGTCTATAATCTGTGCGTATTGATCGCATTATTATGGCTATTTTGCACACGAAGACAGCTTTTATATACAAGTTTTTGTTCTAATTGTTTAAAAAATGCATGAATTGTATGAAGTATTCGAATATGTCTGCAGAGACTGTCCGAGACAGTGCGGCACAGTAAGAAACACCATTAGAAAAAGCGGCTTCTGCAGGAGTTTTTCTCTGCCCTCCGTAGTGCGTGCGGCTCCCCATTTCGGCGAGGAGCCCTGCATAAGCGGCAGCAGAGGTTCCGGTGCTGTTTTCTTTTCCGGCTGCAATCTGGGCTGCATATACTGCCAGAACCGGGTGATCAGCCGGGAGGCGGCCGGTAAAACCGTAGATCCCGAAGAACTCGGAGATATCATCCTAAGGCTCGCGGATACCGGGGTACACAATATAAACCTCGTCACTGCCTCGCACTTTACACGGACTGTTGTTAAGGCTCTGGAGCACATTCGCCTGAATATACCTGTGGTATGGAACAGTTCCGGCTATGAAAGCGTTGATTCGCTGAAGATGCTCGAAGGCCTCGTTCAGATATACATGCCGGATATCAAATATCTCAGACAGGATATCGCCGTTCGTTATTCAAAGGCGCCTGACTATCCGGAAGTTGTAAAAAAGGCTGTGGCTGAAATGTTCCGGCAGACCGGAAAGTATGTATTAGATGCCGACGGTATAATGAAAAGCGGTGTTCTGATCCGCCATCTGATACTTCCGGATGCGGAACTGAACACAATGGACATTATAGATTTCGTATCGGATGCCTTCCCGGAAGACAGCATCATCTTTTCCCTGATGAGCCAGTATACCCCGATTCCCGGACTTGAGGACTGCCCGGAGCTCGAGAAAAGGATCGACACGGATCTGAATAGCAGGATGTGCTCGTATCTTCAGAAAAGCAGGATAATGACTGGTTACTGGCAGGAAACTTCCTCAGCCACTGAAGACCTTCTCCCCTCTTTTGACCTTACGGGAGTATGATACATATTGACATTCTGAGCTTTTAAGGCGATAATCTGATATAGATATTTCAAATAATATTATAATTATTGAGGTGTGCTATGAATTACAATGAACTCCATGCCGCTGCAAATGGTCAGGTAGGTCCTTTCTGCAAGAACTGCCCCGTCTGCAACGGTCGCGCATGCGCCAACACGATGCCCGGTCCCGGCTGCAAATATCCCGGAAGCACTGCTGCAAGAAACTATGAAAAATGGCAGGAGGTATTCGTCAACATGGATACTCTCTGCCCTAATGCTGAACCTGACATCTCATTTGAAATGTTCGGCCATGTCTTCTCCGCGCCGGTGTTTGCCGCGCCTATAGGAGCGCTTAAAATGCACTATGGCGATAAATATGAAGACAAGGAATACAACACTGTTCTCGTAAAGCAGACTGCCGAATACGGTGTCGCAGCCTTCACGGGGGACGGCGTTGATCCGGAGATCATGATATCCGCTTCCAAAAACATGAGCGATGCAGGCGGTATGGGTGTACCGACGATCAAGCCATGGAACAAGGAGTTCATCTTTGAAAAGCTCGATGTCCTTAATTCACGCGGTATCTTCGCTGCTGCCATGGATATCGACGGAGCAGGGCTGCCCTTCCTCAAAGCCATGAATCCCAACGCAGGCAGCAAGTCTGTTGAAGAAATGCGCGAGATCATAAGCTACGCAAAAATGCCTTTCATAATCAAGGGTATCATGACTCCTCAGGGTGCTCTTAAGGCATACGAAGCCGGTGCCAAAGCAATAGTCGTCTCCAATCACGGCGGCAGAGTCCAGGGCGGAGTTCCCTCTACATGTGAGGTTCTTCCCGGAATAGCAGATGCTGTAAAAGGTAAACTCACCATCCTCGTAGACGGCGGCATCCGTTCCGGCGTTGATGTTTTCAGAGCCATTGCACTCGGTGCGGACGCGGTCCTCATAGGCAGGCCCTTTGTCAACGCGATATATGGCAGTGCCGAGGAAGGTGTTAAGGTCTATCTCGATAAAATATGCAACGAATTGAAAGACACGATGAGGATGTGCGGCGCTGCAACACTAAAGGACATCGACTCCTCAAAGGTATCCAGGTTCTGAACAAGGCTGACAAAAAGCAGCCCGGAATGTACAATAACATCCGGGCTGTTTTTTATGCTCTTTTACATGAATAATAATATACTGCCAAACATACAGCTGTTATCGCAGCCATTGCGACGAAGCATATCACTGAGCCTGAAACAGCACCTATAAGCAGACCCTGTGGTGTGAAATATGTAATGGTTTTAAAAGCTCCGCCGAGTGATGAAAGATCGAAAAAGCAACCGCCTGCTGCGCTCGTCACCATTGCAAGAATGGAGGCCGTCATATCAGCTCCCCCGCCGGCCCTCGTTAGCGAAAGGACCAGGCAGAGTCCTGCAACGCAGTTGACATACAGCAGATAAGCAAGTATTTCACCTATATCTGCCTCAGATCTGAAAATGAGCGCCGATGCAGCCACAAACACTCCTGCCAACACAAGCGCAAGAAGATCCGTTATAACATAAAGCGAATATCCTCCAGGCGCCGCACTCATGGCTTTCCTTACCGCACCTGCTGACGTTCCTGACAGCAGGACGGAAAGCGACATTATGAAAAGAAACACTATCAGTGCCGCAAAGCCGGAGTATCTTGCATATATCCTGCCATATACAGTTTTTTCGCTGCTGTTCTCCCCCGCTGAGTTTCTGAATTCAACTATAGGCTTTGCCTCAGCTTCAGCTTTTTCAAGCTGCTCAAAGAAGAGTCCTTTTTCATCCCGGGTTATAACACCTTCTGAAATCAGGCGGGACAGAGCATCGTAACCGCTCTGCATCGACAGCAGTCTTCCTGCGCATATCTCTCTTCCTGCATCCGATGCCGCACCAGCCGAAGCAGAATAAAACTTTACAGGCAGAGCATCATCATTCAGAAATGCTTCTTCAAATCCGTCCTCCAGGATGAGCACAGCCTCCGCCTCTCCTGTGTCCAGCACCTTCAGCGCTTCAGATCCTTTGTTTTTTATCACTCTTACACCACTTGCAGATTCCAGAGATCCTATATATTCTCTTGAAACCTCTGTATTGTCGCTGTCAGCCACCGCGATAACGATCTCGACAGACGATTTCTCGTCAAGCACGCGGTCAACAGTGAAAAAACAGAGAACAGATACTGCAAGCATAATGATGAGCATGACCCTTCTGCCTGTCATTGCAAGCATCTTATGCCATATTATGCTGAGCACATCTGCTTTACCGGTCTTCAACAAAGCTCCGGGATCTTTTTTATCTGCTGCAGTCCGCTTTATCACAGGCAGCAGTTCCAGGCGCAGCGATTTCCTGCATATCACGAGGAAAACCACAGATAAAGCTACCGCAGCCGCAGCAAGAACAAATGCTGAATTCCGAAGACCGTTGATCCCCCGCAGATAATAAAACACGGGACTTGCATGCGCTGCCTTCTGAGCAAAGCGCGGGAGCATCTGATATGGATAGAGCGCGCCTCCGAAGAGAAGGAACAGGACAACCGTTATATTGCCTATTAACTGTGCTTTTGATGCATTCGGAGTACTTATGCTGATCATACCGAAGAGTGAGAATGCCAGCGTGAACAGCATGAACGCAGAAAAGTAGGCTGAGGGCGGAAACACAAGTCCCACAGCAGCGCTGACAGCCGCGAAAGGCAGTAACAGAAGAACAAGCGCTGCAAAATACTTTGAGAAGATCAAAGTCAATATCCCTCTGCCTGAGCATTTCAGCCTGTCAACTATTCCCAGCATAAGCTCCTCCGGAAGACCGCGCAGCATACAAAGCGGTATGAGCATGCAAAGCATAGCCGTTACCGTCGCATACGCCGCCTTGAGTGAGTTTTCGGTATAGTCCTCTATCAGCAGAAAATCCGAAAAAACATTTCTTCTTGAAAGCGCCCTTTTCAGTTCATAGTTTGCACTCTCATAGAACAGGTCATTCTTATCGGGTTCCAAGCCTGCTGCGATCTGCATCCTGAATTCTGCAAGTCTCGCTTTCTGCTCGGCAGCCACTATATCCGTCACAGAGCTGAAAACAGCCTTTAATATCGCCGACTCAGCAGGCATTTCAGAGTTGAATTCAATCGTCACAGCAAGATTATCCATGTCATACATGGCATAAAAAAAGCCTTTCGGGACAGTCACATATGCGGCATATCCATGATCGAACCATGTCTGACTGTCATCATATCCCTGCACCGAAGCAACCTCTTCAAAAAGTTCGAACTGCCTGAGCTGATTGATAAGCGACCGGGACATGACTGAATCATCAAGATCACATATGACGAATCTGAAAGGCCTTACATAAGTACGTGCTGAGGTCGTTTCGCTGAAACCCGGGACCAGCACCGCCAGAAGCAGTATAGGCAAAACAAGAACCAGCACGGCTGCTTTTCTGCTGAAAAACAGCCGCACATCCTTAACGACGCAGGCAATAAAGCTCCTCATCCTGCAGGCTCCCTGACTATAAGACCGTTTTCAAGATAAATGACTCTTGAGCAGATCTTCAGCTCTTCGGCACTGTGCGATACGAAAACAACCGAACAGTAATTCTCCGCTGCATGTGACATCGTTCTGAGGATGACTTCGATCGAATGCACATCACAGCCGGCAGTCGGTTCATCCATCAGGAGAAGCTCAGATGGCGCAAGCAGTGCGGCGGCGATATTCAGTCTGCGTTTCATACCCCCGGAGAGCGTTTCGACAGGTTTATCAGCCTTATCCGAAAGCTCAACGAGTTCAAGGGCAGATTCTATCCTGCTCTTCCTGATCTTCCTGTCCAGTCCGTACACACCGGCCCAGAAGCGGAGATTGTCTCTTCCTGTCAGCGAAGGATACAGTGCAAGTTCCTGAGGCACATAACAGACCCTGCCCCCCGAAGTCCATCTCGTTCCGGAATCCGGGAGAATAATGCCTGCTGCTATAGACAGCAGTGTGCTTTTCCCTGCACCATTGGAGCCGAATATGCCTGTTACGGTGCCGCGTTCGAACGAAACAGAAACAGGCCCCAAGACATGCTCGGAGCCATATTTCTTCTCTATTTCATTGAGTTTGCAGACAATATCCATCAGCCGTATATATTCAGAACTATCTCCATTATCTTTCCGTACATGCCCTGGATTACGCTCATTATATTATCGCCCGTTACGCGGGTTGGTATCTGAGCGGGCTCTTTCACAGTGGATTCCTTATCCGTGGAGAAGATACCGATGCTGATATCCTTGTCGTCATATCTGATATCTATGTCATGCTGTGATCCGCTGCCTTCACTTTCCACGTTCACATCGGCTTTTATGTCGCCGTACTCGAAGCGGTACTGCCCGTAAGGGATCTTAAGTCCGGACTTCTTGGCCAGATCGAAAGAATAATCGATTTTTGCCGTGCCGTCATCGAGTTTATTGACCGTTATACTGCCTTCGGCCTTCTTGCCGCTGAGCTTCAGTGCGCTTTTGCCAACGACATCCGCAGCATCCTCTTCATATGTGGCAATCAGGTCGGTTCTCAATTCGAGCACATTACCGACGGACTCATATCCGATACCGTTTCCGTCCTTGTCGGTTATGCTTATCTTGTGAACACGCAGGGCCTTATATGCGATCTTCCAGCTTACTTCGTTTTCTTCAATGTCCTGAGCAAATGATTCGATGTCTTCCTTATTTTTCTCCCAAAGGTTTTTCACCATGTCATCATAGGAGTCCATAATGAACTTCACGTAATCATCCGCTGTATCATAGTTATCAGCCATGCCCGGATCTGCAGCATATGCATATTCCGCAATATTCTTGACGATCTCACGGACTTCTTCATCATCCCTGAGTTTATCGCAAAGCTGCTTCACCATTTCAGTTATGTCGGCTGCAGTCGGCTTAAAGGTTATAACAGTGCAGCCGATCGTTTCCCTGCATGCAGGAAGATAGACATCCTCCTTGGAAGACGCTGTATTTTCCTTATTGACCATACTGAAGAAGACATCAAGATAAGAATCGATTATGT
>CACYDX010000140.1 GCA_902773255.1 Oscillospiraceae bacterium | reverse complement strand
GTATATGTATAAAGTTTGCCTGCGGCGTTGTATCTGGCATGGAACCGGTCGGATACTATGTCCACGTGATTGACGGATATATCGTCAGGAAGATAGCGGTTCATATAGGCGAGGATCTCGTCCGGGCTCAGATCCGTTTCCAGATGGGAATTTGCGATCATGGCCTTCGCGTGCACTCCCGCATCCGTCCGTCCCGCGCCGGTGATCTCGGCCTCCGTGCCGGTCATGCGGCTGAGCACAGCTTCCAGTTTGCCCTGTATGGTATCTCTGCCGGGCTGACGCTCCCAGCCGTAGTACCGGGTGCCGTCGTAGCTTATCTCGAATCTGTAGTTTGTCATGTTTACTGTGTCCTTCCGTTTCTGACGAAGTCAATGACATATTCGGCAAATTTCAGCGCTGCCGGCCCTTTCGAGACCACCGCCAGCCCTATGGTCCTCACAGCCTCCGGCTGCAGGGGAAGTATTCTGACACGGTCACGCCTTCCCTTCAGGAGCAGCTCCGGCATGATGGATACACCGAGACCCTGCTCCACCATAGCGATGATCGCGTAATCATCCTTGGTATAAAAGCGCACATTGGGTTTCACACCGGCCGAATCAAGGGCCTTGCGGGCGTCGTGATCCGAGCTTTCAAGCAGACTGATGAAAGGTTCTGTCTCACATTCTATAAGGGGGAATTTCGGATAGGTTGCAAAGCGGCTGTCCTCCGGCACGATAGCCAGCAGCCGGTCCTCCATGAGCGCTATGCATTCGCAGTCAAGGTCGTTCGGCATGTTTATGAATCCGATATCCACGCTTCCATCCTGCACCCACTGGTCCACATCGTGATAATCTCCGTTGAGCAGGCGGAAGTCAACATTCGGATAGTCTGTCTGGAAGCGTTTCAGTATCGGCGGCAGCCAGTGGACGGCAACGGAGGTGAATGCGCCTATCCTGACTGTTCCGGCCTGCAGTCCGCGAATGGATGAGGCCGTCTGTTCAAGACTTTCGGCGCTCGCCATGAGCGCACGGACAGCAGGAAGGAGTTTTTCTCCCTCCTCGGTGAGTTTTACGCCTCCTCTGCTGCGCGTGATGAGCGGAAAACCGAGCTCCGCTTCCAGAGAAGCGATGCTGTGGCTCACCGCGCTTTGCGTGCAGCCTAGATTCTCGGCTGCCTGTGTCAGACTTCCGGCTTCTATCGTGGCAAGGAATGTCTCATACTTGGAAATATTCATGAAATCATCTCATATATTTATGAATAGAATTACTTTTTCTAATATTATAACTGAAAAACGGAAAGTTTCAAGTTATTTCGCCGTATTAGCGCTTGATGCAGTATTAAGCTGTGTTTATAATCCAATTTGTTTATAAAAACTTGAGAGGACAAAAACATGACATCTTCATCGATCTGCATACTTATCGCAATAATAGTATACCTGCTCGGCATGCTTTATATAGGCGTGCGCTATTCGAAAAATAAAAACTCCGAGGACTTTTATCTCGGCGGAAGAAAGCTCGGTCCTATCGTAACGGCGATGAGCACCGAAGCTTCGGACATGAGCGCCTATCTGCTGATGGGTGTTCCGGGACTGGCTCTGTTCTGCGGTGTCGCGGAGGCGAGCTGGACCGCGATAGGCCTTTCTATAGGCACCTATCTGAACTGGCTCTTCGTGGCAAAGAAGCTGCGCCGCTACAGCTCAAAGCTCGGAGCAATTACCGTCCCTGATTTTATCTCCGCCCGCTTCAGAGACAACACAAAGATCGTTCAGATCATAGGCGGTCTGATGATAATCGTATTCTTCGTTCCCTATGTGGCGTCCGGGTTCTCGGCCTGCGGCAAGCTTTTCCACAGCCTCTTCGGCTTTGACTATATGACCACCATGATAATCTCCGCGGTAGTCATAGTAGCCTACTGCGCGCTTGGCGGATTCATGGCGGCATCAGTAACGAGCCTGATACAGAGCATAGTAATGACATTCTCTCTTATAGTGATGGTGTTTTTCGGCATCAGGGTGGCCGGCGGCTGGTCAAATGTTGTTGCCAATGCGCAGAGCATTCCCGGATATCTCAGT
>CACYDX010000139.1 GCA_902773255.1 Oscillospiraceae bacterium | reverse complement strand
TTGATGCCGTCCCAAACGGACTGGCCGGTGCCGTAGCGGTTATCGAACATATGCTTGCAGTCCGCCTCGTTCACCATCACCATCGGGAAACGGAGCGTACCTTCTCTTGCCATTATCTTCAATCTGTGGATTCCGGTCGTAGTTTCCTCGCACCCTCCGATAACGCCCGGAATAAGATCCTGCATTTCAGTATGGAGGAGATTGACAAGGTCTCCGCCGTCATCGATGATTATGTTCGGCCCGGGTTTAAGAACATTGCGGAGCGCATCCATGTATTCGTCCATTGTGCAGCCGTGCTTTGCGAAGACCTGCATCCCCTTTGATACAAGCGCCGCAGCCACGTCGTCATGTGTGGAGAGAGGGTTGGACCCCGTGACATACATCTCAGCTCCGCCCATCTCCATAACACGGCAGAGATAGGCCGTCTTTGCCTCAAGATGAACAGATAAGGCGATCTTCAGGCCTTTGAAAGGCTTTGTTTCCGCAAACTCCCTGCCTATGCTGCTGAGCACGGGCATATTCCGTTCGACCCATCTGATCTTCATTTCCCCTGAGGAAGACAGGCTGATATCACGAATGTCACTCATTTTTCTAAACCCTTATTTATCAAATTTATAGCTGAGATCCTTCTCAAAGCTCAGTCTCATTTCTTTTCCGCCTGCGATCCTGACTATGCTCGGGAGATTCCTGATAATAACTACAAGAAGCACCGCAAGCGACAGATAGATCACGAGCCGCTGATCAGCAACGAGTATGGCTGTTACAAGCATCATGGCAGCTGCGGCGATCGAACCCAGGGAGATATACTTGGTGATCCATATTATGAGTGCCGCCGCAAGAAGCGCTGCCGCTCCGACGGACACCTGCGCGAAAAAGGCCGTCACTATAATGGCTACCGTGGCATAACCGCCCTTGAAATCATAGAACATCGGCCACTGTCTTCCCACGATCACACAAAAACCGGCAAAGATCCTGCCGATATCCGCATGCCCCTTTATGGAAAGCAGAAGTCCGCCGATGATGATGGGAACGATATCTTTCACAAGTTCAACAAGGAGCAGGGTAAGAAGACCTCCGAGCCCGTATATCCTTCTGAAGTTTGAAAACCAGGTGTTCCCCTTGCCGAGCTTGCGCAGATTCTTCCTGTAGACATAGAGAGACGCAATAGTCAGTGTACTGAGGCTTCCGAAAGCATAAGCGATTATCGCTGAAATTATCAGCAGCAGATAATACATTATTCCGACTCTCCCTTCTGCCTGATCACCAGTCTTACAGGGGTGCCCTCAAGGCCGAACACTCCTCGTATCTGATTTTCAAGATAACGCTGGTATGAAAAATGGAACAGTTCTCTTGAATTACAGAATACCACAAATGTGGGCGGTTTAACACCCGTTTGTGTAATATAATATATTTTCAGTCTGCGGCCTTTATCGGTAGGCGGCTGGACTCTGGCCTGCGCATCGGCAAGAACGTCATTGAGCATTCCGGTCGTTATGCGCATGGAGTTCTGATCCGCAACATAGTTTATAAGCTCAAAAAGCTTCTCGGTCCTCTGTCCTGTAAGCGCTGAAATGAAGAGTACCGGAGCATAGTCCATGAAGCTCAGATCCCTTAGCACTTCCTTGCGCATCTTTTCGAGCGTGCCGGTCTCCTTTTCAACAAGGTCCCATTTATTGACGACTATTATGCTGGCTTTCCCGGCTTCATGGGCAAGGCCGGCTATTTTAGTATCCTGCTCGGTGACTCCCTCGCGGGCATCGATCATTATAAGGCATACGTCCGCTCTTTCAATAGCCATCTGAGCGCGCATCACGGAGAATTTTTCGACTCTTTCCTCTACCTTGGACTTTCTTCTTATACCGGCGGTGTCGATAAAAATATATTTCCCGTATTTGTTCTCCAGAGGACTGTCAACTGCATCGCGCGTAGTGCCGGCAACGTCGCTGACTATAACTCTCTTCTCCCCGAGTATGAGATTCACCAGCGATGATTTGCCTACATTGGGCTTGCCGATCACGGCGACACGGATGTGATCGTCCTCTTCCTCTTCCTCTGTTTCGGGAGGGAAGTACTTCAGGCACTCATCGAGCAGATCGCCCGTTCCGTGACCGTGTATGGCGGAAACGGGTATTGGATCCCCGAGTCCGAGAGAGTAAAACTCATACACCCCCGGATCGGTCGGGCCGGTGGAGTCGGCCTTGTTCACAGCGAGTACTACAGGCTTGCGCGAGCGGAGGAGCATATTCGCAACATCCTTGTCGGAAGCAGTGACCCCGGTTCTGAGGTCCGCAACGAATATGATAACATCCGCCGAACTTATGGCTATCTGTGCCTGCTCGCGCATGAACGCAAGTATCTCTGAGTCCGCAGTCGGCTCTATGCCGCCTGTGTCTACTATATCGAACTGCCTGCCGCACCATTCGCAGGAGGCATACAGTCTGTCCCGCGTTACGCCGGGAGTATCTTCAACTATCGACAGTCTCTGACCGGCCAGCTTGTTGAAAAGCATCGATTTTCCTACATTCGGCCTGCCGACTATCGCTACAAGTGGTTTTGACATTTTATTTATTCCCGCAGTTATCTGTTATATCTGTAATACTCCGTGTCTTCGCCTTCGGCGGGATCGGGGAATTCCTCCAGCACACCGAACATCGCGTCCAGAAGTTCGAATCCGTCCTGCCTGACCGGCACTATCCGTACACCGAGTTCCTTTTCCGCCTGCCTTATCGTGACATCATCAAGGAAATCCATCTCTGGATGCCTGAGCATGTTCTGAGATATTAAAAGTCTTTCGCCCAGCTCTTTTCCTTTCAGCTGTTTTATCATGTCGCCGGCTGTTATCAGGCCGGTGACGTTTATCTCCGGCCCGAAGAAATCGTTCCTGATCACGTAAACTCTCCCGTTGAGTCCGGGAAACTGTGACTTAGCCGTTTCAAGAAGCTGCTCCATATACGGAGCTATCGCTTCACCTGCAACTATGGAAAAGGGAGCGCCGTCAGGCTCATCGGCAAGCGACAGAGCAGATCTGAACTCCGTCTCCAGCAGCCTTATCATTCCTACTCCGTTATCGAGCTGGATATGCTCCTCATAGTATTCATCCGGAGGGAGCTCTCTTCCCGCTTTGATATACAGCTCATCAGAGCAGAAAACGATGCGGCTTCCATGCTTATCAAGGCAGCCGTCTGCAAAAGCCTCTACCTGAGATATCAGTTCCGCTGCGCTCTCTCCGGTGAAAGAAGTCAGCGGGTAAAGGCCTTCCCTGTATTTCGTGAGTCCGACCGGGACAACAGAAACGCTCCTCACCTGAGGATACAGAGCGGCAAGGTCACTCATAGTCCTGTTCAGCGCCGCACCGTCGTTGATACCGGGGCAGCATACTATCTGACAGTTCATCACTATCCCGGCATCCGCAAACTCTTTCATTATGCCTATGCTCTCTCCGGCATGAGGGTTCCGCAGCATGCGCACTCTAAGCTCCGGATCTGTTGTATGCACAGAGACATTGACAGGACTGATGCGAAGGGCCTTTATACGTTCTATCTCTCTCCGGGAGAGATTCGTGAGCGTTATATAATTGCCCATCAGGAAACTCAGTCTTGTGTCATCATCCTTAAAATACAGGGTCTTTCTCATTCCGGGAGGCAACTGGTCGATGAAGCAGAAGATGCAGTTATTGGCGCAGGACCTGGCGGAATCCATGAGATAGCTCTCAAAATCAACGCCGAGCTCTCCGCCCTCTTCCTTATCGATATGCAGCTCATAGGTGCTGCCGTCCGGCCTGCCCATAAGCAGATCGAGTTTCACATCATAAGCGTAGTACTTATAATCCAGAACGTCACGGACGGCATTGCCGTTGATGGATATGAGTGAATCCCCTTCGGATACTTTTCCGAACAGCGGGCTCCACTCATCTATGCTTTTGATCTTATTTCTCATAGCGGCTGATAGAAAGCAAAAGGAGGACAGGCATACCGCCTCTCCTCCATTAAGCTCTTTACTTGCTCTCCTCGACGTTTATGACAGTACGGCCGTTATACTGGCCGCATGCCTTGCAGGCACGATGAGGCATGCAGAATGCTCCGCAGTTGGGGCACTTGATT
>CACYDX010000138.1 GCA_902773255.1 Oscillospiraceae bacterium | reverse complement strand
GTTTTGAATAAAAAAGATAAATAATAAGATGAAAAAAGCGGTCGGCTGCGTCGATTTAATCGCGCAGCCGACCGCTTTTGTGCTTCTGTGATTTATGTGTTTTATTATTTTTATGCTGCCGGATCAGTCATCATCAGCCCCGTAGACAGTTCTGGGTCTGTTGGCGGCCGGCTTATTGTTTTCTGCTGCCTCCTGTTCCTTTTTCTTTTTCTCTTCTTCTTCCTTCTTCTTCTTTTCGTCTGCCTTCTGCTTCTTCTTCTGGCCGACAGAGCAGTAGGATTTAGGCTCGGTTCCCTTGACAAAATATTCCGTGTAGGCGTGGTCGCAGTAACCGTCGACCGCAAGCTGGCCGGTGTCTTTGCAGACGAAAGCTGTTGTGAGCCCGTCCGGTTTGCTGAAGTCGGAGGAGTGCTTGTTGGCCTCGATGTTGGACATGACCTGTCTCCAGATGATCATTGCGAGGGATTCCTCATTTTTCTGGAGCTTGGTATTGTTGTCGTAGCCCGCCCAGACAGTGGCAGTGTAGTTAGGCGTGTAACCGGAAAACCAGACATCGTTGCTTTCCTCTGTTGTGCCGGTCTTTCCGGCGACAGCAGTAGAAGTGAAGTTGGCCGCTGTTCCCGTGCCCTTGGTCAGGACATCTTTCATGGCGTCTGTGAGAAGGAAACAGGTGGTCTTTTTCAGGACACGTTCCTTTTCCGGATCGGTATTGTCCAGAACGACCCTGCCCTCCTGGTCGACGACTTTGGTGTAGAGACGGGGGACAATATATTTTCCGCCGTTGGCAATCGTAGCGAAGGCTGCGTTGAGCTCGATGTTGCGCACACCGTAGGTGATGCCGCCTAGAGCGAGCGTCTGGTTTGCGTCCGAGAAGATCTGACCGTTGATCTCTTCCCCGTCAACCAGAGTATTGATGCCGAGCTTTTCTGCATACTCATAACCGAGCTTTGGAGTGATGTCCGTCAGAGTCTTGACGGCGATGACATTGAGGGAGTCCTGGATCGCGGAGCGGATCGTCTGAGTCCCGCGGAATCCTTCGTACCAGTTGTGAACTTCGACACCATTGTCATATTTGAATTCTTCATCCAGCTGAGTGGAGGCAAGAGTAAATCGATTGCCGTATTTGTCTTTTGCCTGGTCGCTGTCAAGAGCGGCGGCGAAGGTGGAAACGATCTTGAAAGTGGAGCCGGGCTGTCTGGTGGTATCCGTTGCGCGGTTGAGCGTGCGGCTGGCTTCCTTTTCTCCCCGGCCGCCCAGCATGGCGACAACATATCCTGTATTCTGGTCCGCGACAGTCATGGAAATCTCGGGCTGCGGAGCCAGCTCATAGTTTTCATCATACATGTCATCGGGACCCATGACGGAATTGCGGAAAGCTTCAATATCCTCTCTGGCGCGGGACTTGGAGGTGTAAAGAATACTGTAATTCTCATCCCGCTCCCGGAAATAGGCCTCCAGGCTGTTGCTGTCATAGTTTGTTTCTGTCCCGTCGGGGGAAATGACTGTCAGTGCGTAATTGAGATAATAGGTAGTGCCCTCCGGGAAATTGCCCGAATCCTCGCTGCACTGTCTGTCAACGATTGCCTGAATATCCGGATCCTGAGTCGAATTGATGCGGAGGCCTCCGCTGTAGAGCATTGCATAGGCCTGGTCTTCATCCCATGCTGTACCGTCGTCGATCAGGTTGAGCTCCTCATTCTGCATATCGCGCAGGACCTGACGGATCAGGGCGTCGACGAAATAGGAGTTTACGCGGTTGTCAACCTTTTCCTTGTCGACGTTGACAGCCGCGATGGTCTCGTAGACATTTTCAGCCAGTGCCTCTTCGTACTGTTCCTGTGTTATGTATCCCTGAGTGAGCATGTGTTCAAGGACGACTTCCTGACGCGATCTGTTATCATCGGGATAAACGATCGGATCATATGCAGTCGGATTCTGTGTGATCGCGGCAAGAACCGCGCATTCCGCCAGGGACAGCTGCACTGCCGGCTTGTTGAAGTAACGCTGTGCTGCCGCCTCGACACCGAGGGTATTGTGGCCCAGGTTGATCGTATTGAGATAGTTCAGGAGAATCTCGGATTTGGGCATGCTTTTTTCAAGTTCATATGCCAGATACTGTTCCTGGATCTTTCTCTTGACACGGTCCTGGGTTGTCTCGTTTGTCCAGTCCGTAAAGACATTGTTCTTGATCAGCTGCTGTGTGATTGTACTGGCACCTTCTGAAAAATCAAGACCTCCCCGCACACCGACATAAATGGCACGGAATATACCGGGGATATCAATACCGCGGTGCTGATAAAAACGTTCATCCTCGATCGCGACAAAGGCGTGCGCCAGGTTTTCCGAGATGCCGCTCTGGTCGACAGGGATACGGTTGGAGTCCGTCGAGACGAGTTTTGCGATCTCCGTGCCTTTGCTGTCATAGACGAAAGTGGAAAAACCTTTCGGACTTACGTCGATCGTACCGATATCAGGTGAGACCTCCAGAATTCCCTTATAGGTCCCGTAAACAGCGCTGGCCCCGATAATGCCGGTGCCTGCAATTACAATCACCAGCATCGTTATTACCAGAATACGCAGGCGCGAAAAGCGTTTGGTGGATTTTGCGTCTAGTGCCTTTCGTTTGCCGGAGACTGTTTTTTTATCAAATATCATAGGCTGTACCTTCTTCCATTTAT
>CACYDX010000137.1 GCA_902773255.1 Oscillospiraceae bacterium | reverse complement strand
TGTTCAGGATATAGAGGCTACGGGCCGCCCGCATCCCCTGGCAAACTGCTGGACCTGCAAGACGCCCGACTTCACCAATATGGTCAACGAAATGGGCATCGAGGCCTATAAGCTCAGCTGGACGGACGTGCAGAAGGAGATAGTGGACCCGATCAGCTGCTATACCTGCCATGCCAACACCCCCGGCGAGATCACCGTTACCCATACCTACTGGATCGACGCGGTGGGCGATGATTTCGACAAGATCGACGGAGCCAACCTCGCCTGCGGCCAGTGCCACAACGAATACTACTTCGCACCGGACACCAAGGCCACCTCGATCGCCCACAACTCACTTGACAGTATGGATCCGGACAAGATCCTCGCCTTCTTCAACGACGGCGCGAACTTCTCCAACGGCGAGATGTTCACCGACTGGACCAACCCGCGCACCGGCGTGAAGCAGATCAAGGTGCAGCACCCCGAATTCGAGACCTTCCTCGGCAAGGGCAGCCAGCACGCCAACGACTTCACCTGCGCCGACTGCCATATGCCCGATGCGGTGGATGAAAACGGCAACGCCTATAAGAGCCACAACCTCATGAGCCCGCTCGACAATCCCGATCTCATCGAGAACACCTGCTCCGAATGCCATACAGACCTTGTGAAAGAGGTCAAGGAGGTCCAGGAGGCTGTTGAGGCCAGGACCTACGAGATCGGCTACAAGCTCGAGGATCTTACGGAAAAGATCGCAGCAGCTGTTGAAAAAGGCTCCTCGGACGCCGATCTTGCGCAGATCCGTTTCCTCGCCCGCGACGCTCAGTTCTACTGGGACTTCGTCTTCGTTGAGAACGCAGAGGGCGCCCACAACCCGACTCTGACAAATGAATGCCTCGACAAGGCTGATGAGCTCTGCACCAAAGCGCTGGATCTCATCAAAGCCCTGCCGGAACCTGAGCCCGCAGCGGAACCTGCTGCCTGATCCCTGAACTGCATCCAACTGCCCGCCCTGATGGGCGGGCAGATCTACTTATAAGGTAATTTTCTAAGGTAATTATCGAATGAAGAAATTCTTGAGCTTCCTGCGCTCCATGCGCTTCGGCGTGCTGCTCCTGGTGCTGATAGGCGTCTGCTCCGTTATAGGCACGGTCATACCGCAGGGCGAAGAGATCGCCTGGTATGCGCAGAACTACCGTTCGTTCCACGGCGCGATACTGCTCCTGGGCCTCAATAAGATATTTTCGAGCTGGTATTTTATCGCTCTGCTCGTTCTGCTTTGCCTGAATCTCAGCCTGTGCTCCCTGCTGAGGCTGCGCACTGTGGTGAAAGGGAAACAGACCGAGCGCGAGATCATGGCCTCGATGCCCGATCAGCAGATCCTGAGCGGCGAGGGTCTTTCCCTGCTGCGCTCGCATATGGAAAGCAGGCACGCCCGGGAAGAAGCAAAAGACGGCGTAACGATCTGGAGCAAAAACGGCTTCGGCCGCTACGGCACCTTCATCACCCATCTTTCGATACTTCTGACTGTTATTTTCGGCGCGCTGGCGCTTTATACGCCGACCACCGAGGATCACAATATTATGCCCGGCGAGACCCTGACGCTCTCCGACGGCACAGCCGTTACGATCGACAGCTTCCGACTGACGGATGAAACAGGCCGCCTCGATTACGAGAGCATGGCGGAGATAACCCTGCCGGACGGCCGAAGCAGCGGCCTCGTGCCGATCCGGGTGAACCATCCGGTATCCATGGGGCCGTGGAAGCTTTATCAGCAGAGCTTCGGGACGACCGGTTCCATCACCGTTACTGACCTGAGCACAGGCGGCACGGATGTCTTCTATCTCACGGACATGAGCTTTCTCACAGCCGACGGGCACAGCGGCCTCTGGTTCGATGTGCTCTACCCCGACTATATCCGCGACCCCAGCGGCGAAGTGACGCTCATCACGCTCACCGAAGGCAGCTACCCGAATCCGATCTATCAGGTGCGGGTGATCGCCGAAGATGTCAATACGCCGACTCTTGCAGTCCCCGGAGACACGCTGGAGGTGCTTGGCCTGCGCTTTACCTTCAACGAGCCCGTCGAGTATCCGGGCATCCGGTTCAAGCATGTTTCCCGGCTCGTCAACGGCCTGCTGGTGGCCTCTTTCGCGCTGATGACTGCCGGCCTTTACCTGACGTTTTTCTGTGAGCCCGTGCTCGTGAAAGCCGATGAAAAAGGCTATGCCGTCGGCGGACCGAGACCTGAGCGGATGCGCATTGAGCTTGAGGGGCTGCTGGCGGACTATACTACCGAACCGGAAAAGGAGGAGTAAAAAATGAAGATACTGTTTTTCGCAGCCCTCGCCATCTATGCCGCAGCAACGGTACTGCGCTTTATCGGCACCGCCTTTAAAAAGGAGGCTCTGCTTCGCGCTTCCTTCATCGTCTTCCTTGCCGCCTTCGCCGTGCACACTGCCTTCATCGTCGCCCGCGGGATCGTTGCCAGACGTCTGCCGCTTTCGAACCAGTTCGAGTTTGCAAACGCTTTCGCCTGGGGCGTGGCGCTTATGCTGATCATTGTGAGATCCCGCATGAAGGCAGACTGGCTCTGTGTCGCTGCCATTCCGGCAGTGTTGCTGATAATGACCTATGCCGCCCTGCAGCCCATGGAGATCCGGGATCTGATGCCCGCCCTGCGCAGCGCCTGGTTCGGCGTTCACATAGGCTCGGCCGTTATCAGCTATTCCTCCTTCGTCATAGCGGGCGTCTGCGGCCTTCGCTATATCCTTGCGGCAAAAAAGAACGCCGAGACCCGCATCCTCGACCAGATGGACTACCTCAGCTACCGCATGATCACGCTTGGCTTCCTGTTTCTTACTATAGTGATCCTTTCCGGCGCCATATGGGCCGAGCAGGCCTGGTCCGCCTTCTGGACATGGGATCCGAAGGAGGTCTGGGCGCTTATAACCTGGATCATATATGCCGTGTACCTCCACCTGAGGCTTCGCCGCAAGCGCCGCGGACTTTTCACGGCCTGGTTCGCGCTTATATCCGTGCCCGTGGTCTTCTTCACCTTCGCCGGCGTGAATACCCTGATGCACGGTCTGCACACCTACGGCTAATTCATAACAGAACAGCAAAAAGAGGCCTTACGGCCTCTTTTTTGCTGCTTATTCACCTGCTCCCGCCGGCATGTTACCGAGCATTGGATAACTCCCGTGTGCCTGCAGCCGGCTCCAAAACGCCGGCTGCCTCCAGAAGCTCTTCGATTCGGGTAACAGCCACGATCTCTATCTTATCCTTCACTTCCTGTGCAACATCTTTAAGGTCATACAGGTTTTCCTGCGGGATAAATACCTTTGTTATCCCCGCGCGCTGGGCCGCCATCAGCTTTTCGGGCAGTCCGCCGATGGGCGTGACAGCGCCGCGCAGGGCAACTTCTCCGGTCATCGCGATGTGCGGATCGACCACTCTCCCTGTGAGAAGTGAACTCAGCGCCGTTGTCAGCGTTACTCCGGCAGACGGTCCGTCCTTCGGTACTGCGCCTTCGGGGACATGGATATGCAGATCGTTGTCTCTCAGCGCTTCCGACTCCTTTGGGAAAATGCTCTTCACAAGGCTCAGTGCGATGCGGGCGGATTCCTTCATAACGTCGCCGAGCTGGCCCGTTATGATCAGATCGCCCTTTCCGGGCATCAGCATCGTCTCTATATAGAGTATATCGCCGCCGACAGGAGTCCAGGCCAGACCGGTGACAACGCCGGCCTTCGGCTCCGGCAGGATGCTCTCATGCCGGATAGGCCTGGTATCCAGTTCTTCATGGACCACTTCGGGTGTAACGTTCACAGTCGCTTCCGGATCAGAGGCCACTTTCACCGCGAGACTGCGGCAGAGGGTATCTATCCGTTTCCGCAGCCCTCTCACACCCGCTTCCATAGTATAATCGGAGATCAGGGTCTTCAGAGCCTCGTCTGACACCGTCATCTGTTCTGCGCTGATGCCCATGCTCTCCATGGACTTCGGAACAAGATGCTCTCTGGCTATCTGCAGCTTCTCCAGCGGCGTATAGCCCTGGAACTGGATGACCTCCATTCTGTCGAGCAGGGGCTGCGGGATGGTATCGAGGCTGTTTGCCGTGCAGATGAACAGCACATCGGAAAGATCATAGGGAACGTTCATGTAATGATCGGTAAAGGTATTGTTCTGCTCCGGATCGAGCACTTCGAGCAGGGCGCTCGCAGGGCTGCCATTATAGGATGCGGAGAGCTTATCCACCTCATCCAGCACCATCACCGGATTCGATACGCCGCTCTTGTGGATGCCGTCCATTATCCTGCCGGGCATGGAGCCGATATAGGTGCGGCGGTGTCCGCGGATATCCGATTCATCATGCACTCCTCCGAGGCTCACTCTCACATACTGCCGGCCCAGTGCCCTTGCGATGCTCTTCCCTATGCTGGTCTTGCCCGTTCCGGGAGCGCCGACGAAAAGAAGGATCGAGCCTGACTGCTGCTGCTTGAGATTCATCACGGCGATCTGCTGGATGATGCGGTCCTTCACTTTTTTCAGCCCGTAATGGTCCTCGTCCAGAATGCGGCGCGCCTCACCGAGATCTATCCTCTCCGCCTCCGCCTTTTTCCATGAAAGCGTGGTGACGAAGTCCAGATAATCATAGAGCATGCCGGCTTCAACGCTCTCCTTGCCCTCCTGGCGCAGACGGTTGAGGACCTTCTCCGCCTCTTTGCGGGCGGCCTCGTTCATGCCGGATTCGGCTATGCGCTGCTGGAATTTCTGCACATCGGTGACGTTCTCCGGGTGCATCTCATCCAGTTCCTTCTGCAGGTGCTCCATCTGGCGCTTGATGGCAGCCTCCTTATAGCGCTGCTGGTATTCCTGCTGCTGGGATGAATTGGCCTCGTTCGTTATCCGGGCGACCTCCATGAACTCATAGAGCATTTTCTCTATCATCTCGGCGCGGGCAGCCCTGCTGTCCTCGGCAAGGACCGCATAGCGCTCCTCATTCGATATCTGCATCAGCGGGGACATGGTGCATGCGGCCATGCCTATCGAGTCGACCTGCCTGATGAAATATTCTGCTGTCTCCGCCCATTCAAAACCGGAGGCGTAGCTTCGCATCTCCTTGATCAGGCCCCTGAGCTTCTCCTGCTCAACAGAGCTGTCAAGATCATCGATATCCTTGCGGCGTGACGTTATGAGCTTGATGGTATGGTCGGGATAAATGCGCACATCCTCTATGTTCACGCGGTACTGCGTGCGGATAACGGCAAAGCCCTGCTGATTCAGCTCGGTGATGTTTCCGGTGACGCCGATGGGATAGAAATCGCTCTCCGTAAGCTCCGAATAGCCCTTGTTTTCCTTTGCGACGATCAGCGTGACCTTTTCTCCCGCGGCGACTCCGCCGGAGCCGGCATTTCGCCGAAGCTGCTCGAAGGGAAAAAACAACGTGGCTTCCGAGGCCAGGATCATATTATAAGTCGGAACAACTATCATTCTTTTTTATCTCCTCTTTCAATAACTGAATGTTCATTTATTAAGTCTGTTATTTTTTCCCTGCCGTATGGCAGGGAGTTAAATTCTATAAGGCAGGTTGCTGTTATCAGTATTAATATAGCAGCAGCCTCTGGAGCATCCGGATCAGCTCGGCAAGCCTCTCCCCATCGTCGTCTGTACAGCAGCGGTTAACTGCGAGAAAACGGACAGGTGCGAAAAGCATCGCGCCCATGTTCCAGTCACTGTACTGGCGCATGACGCCGCGCGCCTGATAATCATGGATCAGGTCCATGATATCGCAGGAGCATTCCTCCTCCGACACGCTTTCCGAAAGCGTCGGGCAGCGGGAACACTGCTCAACAAAGCTGAAGATCTCCTCATGCTCCCTGCTGAAGCTGTAGCAGCCGCGGACTATCTCTTCGATAAGGGCAGCAGCTTCCATATCCGGAGTAAGGCGCTGCATAAGATAGCGGTAAGGCGCCGTGGAATACTCCCGGAAGACTTCAGCCAGCATTTCTTCCTTGCTGTTATAGTAGACATATATCGTGGCAGGAGATACGCCCGCCTCTCTTGCGATCTTGGATATGGAGGTCCCGTCTATCCCTTCGCGCAGAAACAGGTTCACCATAGCTTCCTTGATGCGCTGCTGCTTATTCCCGTCTTTTGCTCTCAAAAGCTGTCACCTCCTTACTTGAACTATAATAAATGAACATTCAGTTATTGTCAACCCCTGGTCTGCAGTTTTTTCATAACGCTTTACCAGCGAAAAAGCCCCGGCGGAAGAATGTTCCGCCGGGGCTTTTGTTATCTTTACTTTTCTGAGAGGGCAACCGCCCTCCTGTTCTCATCCGGTACGAAATAAGTGCTTCTGATCTGCTCATATACCGCATTCACATCACGGTCGCAAAGGATGCGGTAAAGCTTTTCATGTTGCCTGCTACATGGAAAAGCCCGTTGCCTGCACTATGGAGGACGCCATGAAGATCAAGGCCATGGCCGACGAATACGACGGAAAGATAATGGTCGGCTTTGCCCATTACTACCGCCCGGCTTATCGCAAGATGCTGGAGCTTGTCAGAACAGGCATGTTCGGCGAGCCTGTGGACATCGCTTTCTCCCGCCTCAGTCCCGGATTCGGCTTCCATGCCAAGAACCTCGGTGCCTCCTGGCGCACCGACCCTGATCTGGCCTGCGGAATGACAGTCGAATCAGTCAGTCACGACTGGAAGCTCATCACCGCCATGGCCGGCGGATTTGACACCATCGCCTGCAACTACACCGGAACGATCGCCTCTGTGCCTAAGTTTGACAACCATACAAGCATCACCATCCGTCTGCGCAACGGAGCCATCGGCACCATCGCAGCTTCCTGGGCCTGCGATATCCCCACCTGCTCCCGCGCATATATCGGCACCAAAGGCTCCATCTTCCTCACCGGCGAGGGAATGTTCGAGTTCACGAAGCTCACATGGAAAACCGAGGATATGCCCTATGCCGAAACGCTGACTTTCAACGACAGCTACGACCATGCCACCGGCGATGTGATCTTCTACGCCCACGAGGCTTTCCAGAAGGCCATGCGCGAGGGTAAAGAGTTTGAGACGCCTCTTGCCGACGGCATATCCGCGCTGATCTATTCT
>CACYDX010000136.1 GCA_902773255.1 Oscillospiraceae bacterium | reverse complement strand
CCGAGCCGCCAGTATGCCCTGCCCAGCTTCAGCAGCAGCGTGACGTTCTCCGGGTCGATATCCAGGCCCTTGAGCAGGATCCGGAGCTCACCGGAAATATCGTCCCGCTGTTCGTGCTCCATCGAAAGCTCGAACAGCGCCAGCATCTCGGTTTCTGTTTCCTCCTCGCCTCCGGCGGCGTCATGGCCGGCGGAAAAGATCCTGCTGCCGCAGTATTCACATAGATAAGTGCCTCTCCGGACCTTCCGCAGGCCTCTGCTTCCGCAGGCAGGGCAGGCATCCGGGGCAGTCTCCCCGGAAACGCCGGCCTTTGTGCCGCAGACGGGGCAGAAAGCAGCTCCTTCGGGCAGCGCGGAACCGCATTGAATACAGAACATAAACGTCCCTCCCGTCATCCCTTTCAGTATATCAGCCCGGCAGCGCTTTGGAAAGCGGAAAAACATCTTATGATCTCTATTTTGCGCCGGATGCTTGAAAGAGTATCCTGCGCTCTGTATAAACAGGAAAAGAACGGAAAAGAGGAGACATGGCTCATGAAAAGAATAATGATCGCGGTCATGCTTTTGGCGGCAGTCCTGCTTTGCGCCTGCGGACAGGAAAAAGCGCTGAGGCGACTGCACTGCCTGCGATCCATTCCATCGAGCCCGGCAGCGGCATGGGCACAACGGATGATGATCTCGGAGCTGACGCTTTTGCAAATTTGCTGGACCATCCCGACAGCCGCTATTACCACGTGAACGACTTTTACAACATGGAAAGCATCGCCAGCCTGCATATCATCCCTCATCTTGAGACATACCAGCAGACCACTGAATTCAGCTGCGGAGCCGCCTCTGCGCTGATCGTGCTGAATCATTACGGCGTGCACGACTATAATGAGATCGAGATAAGCAGGCTGGCGTATGCTGATCCCTCGAAGGGAATTTCGGTGGAAAACCTCGCAGCCTTCTTTGAGGGCATCGGCTGGGAGACTGAATACCATGCAGATACCGAGCCTTTTTTAAAGATATCGAAGAGGCTGAGGAATATCTGATCGATATGATAGAAAGCGGAGCTCCCGTGCTCATCGACTGGGAGGACTGGGCAGGCCACTGGTCTGTGGTGATCGGGATGGATACCGTCGGGACTGATGAAACCTGCGACGACGTGATCATCCTGGCAGATCCCTATGATGTGACGGACCATTATCAGGACGGTTATTACATCTTCCCCTTCGGCCGCTTCTTCGATATGTGGCGTGAAGGACCCTGCGCCGGCAAGGCGGAGCCTTATGTCCAGCCCTTTATAGTTGCCAGACCGGCCTGACACAGGTACTGAAAAGAAAAAGCCTCTGATCGGAATGATCAGAGGGCTTTTTCTTTTATCAGAATACTTTTATCAGGAGCAGTTTTCCCTCTTTAATGGTGATCACTGCTTCTTCGCCGGGGAGCACTTCATTGCTCACGCCGTACTGGTAATCGCATGTGATCTCTGCATCCTTCAGCGGGAACTTCGCTCCGGTTACCGTTATGACTTTGGCGCAGCCGCTTATGTTCAGCAGGGAGAAGTAGGGATACCTGCAGCTTACTTTGGCGGGTTTGTCTGATACTATCTCCATCTCGGAATAATCGTCTATGATCCGGGCTCTTTTTCCAAGAGAATCGAGCCAAAGCAGGATATAGAGATTGCCGAGGGTGTGGTCGAGCCGAAGACCTGTGACTCCGATGAGAAGGAAATCGTCGAAGCCGCGCTTTACTGCTTCTTTTGCGGCGAAAACAGTGTCCGTATCGTCCTTTTCATGGGGGAGCGTGATGGTCTCAACGGCAAGATGCGGATCGGCATGGGAATCGAAATCACCGATGATCAGGTCAGGCTTCCTCTGCAGCAGCTCCATATGCTTAAGGCCGCTGTCGCAGTATATGACGAAATCATCATCTCGAAGCTCTCCGCGGATGAGAGCGTAATTATTTATATCCGCACCGCCGGCTATAACACAGCGTCTCATTATTCCGGTCTCCTTATCATTCCGCAAATATCCTGTCACAGAAAGCGTTAACGAGCTTCTCATAGCGTTCCGTGTCCTCAACATAGCTCAGACCGTGACCCGCCCCGGGGAAGCTGTGGAATTCTATGAGGCCGGGATTTGCCGCGGCTATCTT
>CACYDX010000135.1 GCA_902773255.1 Oscillospiraceae bacterium | reverse complement strand
TCCCTCGTGCAGGTCTTTATGAAAATCTACGGCGCGCTCTGAGCAGTTTTCGCCGCAGGTGGAGCAGTCATGCGTGCATTCGCTCATATTATTTTAATAATCCTCCTTGCTGTTGTCGATAGTGATAATTGAAAAGATTTACATAATTCAATATATTATAACTCTTTTTACAAAATAGTCAAAGCTTTATTTCAAAAATGAAAGAAGGCAGGGCTACCCTGCCTTCAGAACTATACTATTATTAATGAAAAACGGCATCTATGCCCTCAAAGCTTCATTTTTCTTACCGCCCTTATAAGATACAAGGCAGCTATCCCCGTGAAGGTGCCCGTTATTATTCCTGAAGCGATGAGCACCGGGAGATATGCCAGGATGCCCGGCGTTTTCACAACGAGCATACATACTATCATCTGTCCGATATTATGCGCCACGGCAGCGATAACGCTTATAAGCCATATCCTGCTCTCGGATACCCTATCCTTCAGAAGGCACATGACGAGCCATGCCAGCAGACCGCCGAAGGCGCTGAAGAGGAAGGTCGAGGGGCTTCCGGCAAAAACGGCTCCAAGAATCACCCTCATGAGCAGAACCAGTCCTGCCTCTTTCCTCGAAAGCAGGTATACCGCCGTCAGGGTCATTATGTTGGCAAGGCCGAGCTTCACCCCCGGCACGGGCACAAGGGGCGGGATCTGGGCTTCAATGATGAATATTATGAGAGCGGCCGCCGTGAGCACCGCCATGAAAGCGATCCTTCTAGCTCCACGCATCAAGCTCTTCCCCTTCTATCTCTATCACGAGCCTGTGCGGCATGCACACTATGGGCACTCCGGCTCCGGTGAGCCTGCCCATATGCACGCATATCTTATCCGGGCAGTCCGCCGATGAGACTGATATTGCCCCGGGCTCCACAAGCACAGTGTTGCTGCCGTATTTAGTTTCCACGGTGAACTCAAAAGGCTCTTTCACCTTAGATAAGTCTATCCGCCGGTATTCCACCCCGTCCACGCTCACAACGGCTGTAACCCCTCCGGGCGCGAGCCGGGCAATAACGAACCAAACCGCGAGGCAGACTATCACCGCCGCGGCAAGGATGATAATAAGTTTTTTCGTGCTCATTTTCATAAGCACATTGTAGTTTAGGGCATGTTTATTGTCAATGCTTCTGATTCTGTGATATAATCAGCGCGAATACACTGATTATATGGATTTCAAGTCATTTTCCTCGCCGCTGAAGCGGCAAGCGGAAAACATGACGAATTATATCACGGCACTTTGCACGTGATATAATATTTTGGTTTTATGCAAAATTCACGAAAGGAGCTATGAAGATGGACGCACTTTCATTCTGGGACTATATGCTCATCCTATCCAAATACGCCCTCGTCATATTCTCCTTTATAGTGATAGAGCGCTCGCTGCGCTCCATGCTCAGCGAAAAGTACGACAATGAGATCTGGGCCTATATCCGCTCCGGCAAGGAGCGCATCCCTGTTTACCACTGGGAAAACCTTCTCGGCAGGTCCGCCTCGGCAGACATAAGGATCTATGCCCCGGGCATATCCGGAGTGCATGCAGTCCTCAGCAGAAATGACAAGGGTCAGTGGAAGGTATATGATGTTTTCTCGAGGGGAGGAGTATGGATAAACGAGACCCAGGCCGGATACGGCGGAGCCCCCGTCCATAACGGAGACACCATAAACCTCGCAGGAACGCGCCTCGGCTTCATAGAGCTTGAGGAGGAGAAAATAGGCAGGCTGGAGAAGAAGAGGAGCGTTGCAGGAAGCAGGGTTTTTCCTGCGGTGACCCTCATCTGGCTCACTCTCTTTCAAGGGGCGCTCCTGATGCAGCATCTGATGAGCTGCGAGGCCGAATACGCCGGAAGGATAAGCCTTGCGTTCACGGCTGTTATAGTGCTTGAGTGGTTCTGCTACACGGCGATGAGGATGATAAACAAATCGGGCTTCGAACTCGAGACTCTCGCCTTCTTCATGACCTCTCTGGGCATATCAGTGGCAGCCTCATCCACGCCGGAGGATATGTACAAGCACGCCATACTCGTTATAGCGAGCGTTTTCCTTTTCATCATCCTCGGCTGGTGGCTGCGGAACCTCAGGCGCGCATCATCCATGCGTATCCCATTCGCCATGCTCGCATTAGCGCTCCTCGGCCTCAACCTCTTCGCCGGAAACTCGATATTCGGCGCCAAAAACTGGCTCACCATAGCGGGATACTCCTTCCAGCCCTCGGAGTTCGTAAAAGTCTTTTATGTATACGTGGGCGCAGCCACACTCGACAGGCTCTACGTCAAGCAGAACCTATACGAATTCGTGGCCTTCTCGGCCATATGCGTCACTGCCCTTGCCCTGATGGGCGACTTCGGATCGGCGCTGGTCTTCTTCATATGCTTCCTTATAATCTCCTTCATGCGCTCGGGCTCCATAGCCACTGTTGTGCTGGCGGTATCCGCAGCCGTGATCGCAGGGCTGATGGCAGTAAGTGCAAGGCCTTACGTTGCCGCGCGTTTTGCCACCTGGGGCCACGCGTGGGACGATATTTTCGATAAAGGCTACCAGCAGGTGCGCACGATGTCCGCCGCCGCGGCCGGCGGCCTGTTCGGCAAGGGTGCGGGAAACGGATGGCTGCAGAGCATAGTTGCTGCGAACACCGACATGGTTTTCGGCGTTGTGAGCGAGGAACAGGGCCTGCTCATAGCCATGAGCTCCATCCTTGCCATATGCGCCATTGCAGTCTTCGCCGTACGCAGCGCAAGACACTGCAGGAGCGCTTTCTATTCCATAGCCTCCTGCGCCGCCGTTACCATTATGCTCTCGCAGGTGGCGCTGAACGTATTCGGCTCGATGGACCTGCTGCCTTTCACTGGAGTCACATTTCCCTTCATGTCAAGGGGCGGCTCCTCGCTCATATCCTGCTGGATGCTTCTCGCATACATCAAGGGCTCGGACAACCGCCGCGAGGCGAGCTTCGTAGTGAGGCCGGCGGAGAAGTATTCCCGCTGGGAGGATCCGCGCCTTCAGGAGAACAACTCCGGGAACAAGGCCGGCAAAGCCGGAAAGGCGGAGGTGAAGAAGTCATGAAAAAACTCACCGGGCGCGCCATATCCGTCCTTCTCATACTGGCTCTGGTGCTCTTCGGCACCGGAATATATACTGTTCGCCTTTTTGAAAAAGGCAACGACTGGGCTCTCTATTTCTCAAGGCTCAACTCCGGCTCCAGCGGCGTTCTGCACGACAGGAACGGCGTTCTCCTTGCGGAGTTTTCACGCTCCGGCTCCTTCTATGCGGAGGACGAACTTACAAGAAAGGCCTGTTTCCACATCCTGGGCGACTATGAGGGCCGCACCGGCTCTGGCCTTATATCCACTTTCACTGAGGACATAAAGGATTACAGCATATTCACCGGTACTACCCACTCGCAGGACTATGAATTCACCCTCACCCTCGACTCATACCTCAATCGCGTGGCATATGAGTCCATCGGTGAGGACAGGGAGGGCTGCGTCCTTGTATGCAATTATAAGACCGGTGAGGTACTCTGCATGGTATCGCTGCCGAGCACGGACCCCCTCTATTACGACCCGGATCCCCCCTCAGGCACATATATAAACAAATGCCTCGGCGCGGCTTTCGTTCCGGGCTCAGTTTTCAAGCTCATCACCTCAGCGGCGGCGATAGAGACCGTGAGCAACATCTGGGACAGGAAGTTCTTCTGTGAGGGCGAGGGAGAGATCGCGGGCGTTAAGATAGCCTGCGTGGACCCGCACTGGACAACTGACTTCCGCACCGCCCTCTCAAATTCCTGCAACTACGCCTTTGCACAGATAGCCGTCACCGTGGGCCAGGACAATATGAAGAAATACGTGAATCAGTACGGCTTTACCCAGCGCCATGAGCTGAACGGCATCACTACCGCCGCCGGCAACTTTGAGACCGGCTACATGGGTGATCCGGAGCTTGCATGGGCAGGCATCGGACAGTGGACTGACCTGATCTGCCCCTTTGCGCTGCTGAGATATGTGTGCGCCGTGGCAAACCACGGCACGCTCGTTGAACCCTATATAATTGAGGGCACGGAGGCAAAGACGGAGCAGCTCATGAAGCAGTCCACCGCCGACACACTGCATGAGATGATGCGCTTCAACGTTACTGACCACTATACGGACGAGCGCTTCCCCGGCCTTCATCTGGCAGGCAAGTCAGGCACTGCCGAGGTGGGCGACGGGACCAACAACTCATGGTTCACAGGCTTTCTCGACGATGAGGATCATCCCTACGCATTCGTGGTTCTCATAGAGAAGGGCGGCTACGGCCTTGCGGACGCAGGCGCCGTGGCAAATTCCGTTATGCAGGCGGCAGTAAGAAGCAACTGATACCCGGAGCAGATAATGACAGATATTTCCGTTTCCTCTCTCGTAAAGTCATTCGAGATAGGCAATAACATACTGGACGGTCTTTCCTTTTCCGTTGACACCGGAGAGCACATCGGCATACTGGGGCCAAACGGATGCGGAAAAACCACGCTTTTCAGGATCCTCACCGGCGAGATCGGCTTTGATGAGGGTCATGTGGCTGTTGCGCCTTCAAAGAGGATGGGGCTAATATCCCAGATCCCCTCATACCCGGAGGGCTATAGCGTTGAGGACGTACTGAAAGGTGCACAGAAGAGGCTATACGACATAAGCTCCAGGCTCGATGAACTCACGGCCGAAATGGAGCACGATCAGTCGCGCAAACTGATAGACGAATACGACCGTCTTCTGGATGACTTCAGGAGGCTCGGCGGCTACGAGATGGACAATGAACGAAGCCGTGTTGCAAACGGCCTCGACATTCCTCCTATCATGAGGGCCCAGCTTTTCGATACGCTCTCCGGCGGGGAGAAGACAAGAGTGAACCTCGCAAGACTCATCCTTGAGGACACGGACATTCTCCTTCTCGATGAGCCCACCAACCATCTGGACATGCATGCCACCGAGTGGCTCGAGGACTATCTGCAGCATTACAGCGGTACCGTGCTCACCGTGAGCCACGACAGGTATTTTCTCGACAAGGTGATAAACCGATGCATAGAGATTGTAAACGGAAAGGCGGAATTCTACAGCGGGAACTACAGCTTCTTCGTTGCCGAAAGGCAGCGCCGCTTTGATGAGAAGATGAAGCAGTATGAGAAAGACCGGGCCAAGATAGAGCAGCTCACACGGGCCGCAGAGCAGATGCACCTTTGGGCTTTTATGGGAAACGACAAGCTCCATAAGCGGGCCTTTTCCATGGAAAAGCGCATAGAAAAGCTCTCCGCCAGTGAAAAGCCGAAAGAGGCGAGAAAGCTCGAGGCCAGATTCAAACAAAAGGAATTCAGTGCGGACGAGGTGGCCTCCGCGGAGAACATCTCCAAGTCCTTCGGCGAAAGAAAGCTTTTCAGTGAACTGAGTTTCACCGTGTCCGGCGGTGAGCGCATCGCCGTTACAGGTGACAACGGCACCGGCAAGACCACTCTCATGAAGATGCTCAACAACGAGGAACAGCCGGACACGGGCAGGATAAGACTGGGCCCCTCCGTAAGGAAGGCATACCTTCCGCAGATAGTGGTGTTCGACGATATGTCCCGCAGTCTTTACGACACAATGCTCTATGAATGCAAGGCGCAGCCACAGCAGGCGCGCGACAGGCTCGGCGCCTTCGGCTTCAGGGGCGAGGACGTTTTCATCCCCGTAGGCGCGCTTTCGGGCGGCGAAAGAAGCCGTCTCAAACTCTGTATGCTCATGGGCAGCGAGATAAACCTCCTCATGCTCGATGAGCCCACCAACCATCTTGATATTGCGAGCCGCGAATGGATCGAGAGTGCGCTTTCGGACTATTCCGAAACGCTGATTTTCGTTTCGCACGACAGGTTCTTCATAGACCGCTTCGCAACGAGGATATGGGACTTCCGGGACGGAAAGGTATATGATTTCCGCGGAGGCTGGGAAGAATACTGCCAGTGGAAGGAAAGGCAGGACGTTTTCAGCAGAAACGCTGAAAAGCAGCAGAAGAAAGAAGCTCCCGTAAAGCGGGAGCCGAGAAGAGGCAATAACGAGAAGGCCATTGAAAGGACCGTGCGCGATATAGAGAAGGCTGAAGCCCGCCTCGCCCTGCTCGAAAAGGAGGCGGAGGAGTTTTCCTCCGATTACCAGAAGCTCATGGAGCTGGAAGAAACAAAGAGCTCCATCGCTGCGGAGCTCGAACTGCTCTATGAAAAATGGGAGGAACTGAGCTCATGACGGCTTGGTGGATCGCGCCCGTACTTCTTATAATGGCGGCATTCGTCTTCCGCTACTGCATGAAGGGCTATTCATACATAGCCCATACGCTATCCCTTGCAGCCGCGCTCACTGTAATATACCGCGTATGCTCCCCGGAGCTATGCCGAACATTGACCTGGCTCCTCATAGCGGGAACTGCGCTCTTCGTTATATTCGAGATCCCCGTGATACTGAACGCGCATACCGACTCCGACTGTGAAAGGAAATATCTCATAGTTCTCGGAGCCGAGGTGATCGGCTCGACTCCCTCACGTTCTCTGCGCTACAGGCCTGAAGCCGCGCAGGCCTGGCTGGAGCGCTTTCCGGAAAGCACGGCCATATTGAGCGGCGGTAAAGGCGACCATGAGGACATCGCCGAGGCCCAGTGCATGTTTGAGCAACTCAGCGCTGTGATCGATCCGAAGCGGCTCGTCATTGAGGACAAGAGCACATCCACCAGGGAGAATCTCTCAAATTCATTCGACATCATCCGTTCTCTCGGCGACGAGCCGGACGGGAACACGGCCATACTCTCAAGCTCATATCACCTGTTCAGGGCGAAGAGGATCGCGCGGTCAATGAACGTAAGGGCGCAGGGAGTAGCCTGCTACCCGGGAAATCCGATACTTGCGGCGAACTTTTTCATCCGCGAGGCTCTCGGCACCGCCCGGCTGATCATATTTGGGAGATAAAGACGCACAAAAGCGGCATGGTTTTTTCCATGCCGCTATTTCTCATTGTGTGTATCCCGTTTAACTGTCATATTGAGCGGAGCTGCAAAGCAACGCATTCGAACCATCTATCTGCCAGAAGATCCTCAGAGGCTTCGCCTCCCCAGAATGACAGCCGTTTTCACTTTGGCCCCGCCAAACAATCACGACTCAGTAATTTTTATTAAAGGTGCTCAGACTGATCTCTTCAGGATAGAACCATTCTTTCTCGTGGGCGCCGTCTGGAGCCGCTGTGTCTTTCTCAATGAGATACTGACTGACTGCCCCGTCGTCCTCATCCCAGCTGATATCTACAACAAAGCCTTTCTCGCCGGTCTTTTTTATCCTGACGATGTCATGCAGATTCAGTTCCATATCGGTCCACCCTTTCTTCTTTTTTTCCGATTATACCATCAGCAAAGCATCTTGTCAGCAGAAAATGCAGACTTTCAACAGGACTTTTGCCGACAGATCCTTCATAACTCTTACCGCACGCGGATGGCACGGCCCGAAGTTCTAAGGGCCCCCCCATCCAGACTGTCGCCATCAAGAACGAGGATGCCGTTGATGAACAGCTTTTCGATGCCGAAGGACTTTTCCTGATCAGGCGTACCGTTTTTGAGCGCGTCTTCGTCAAACACGGTGAGATCCGCATAGAAGCCTTCTCTCACATATCCGCGTTCAGGGATCATGAAACGGTCTGCAATGGCGCCGGTCATGCGGCGGATCGTATTCGGCATGGTATCTCCCGTTCCGAGGAGCGAATCCCGAAGAAACTTGGGATAGCAGTCGTACAGGGCAAGGTTCTGCGCTCCATGCGGTTCCACCCATGCATCGGTCATATAAAGGCAGTGCTCATTCTTCTCGAAAGCGCTGATTATCTCGGGGGTAGAATAGGGGCCCATGTTCACGCGGCCGCGGAAATCGCTGAGCTCGCACAGCTTCAGGTAAGCCTGCAGGTCGCTGAGACCTTCCTCCTCTGCAATCTGATGGACGCTCTTTCCCTCGTAGCGCTCACAGCCTTCTCCAATATAGGCGATGACTATGTCCTTGAATCCGAAGCCAAGAAGCAGACTGCTGGCTTTAACAAGCATCGCGAGCTTGAGCCTTGTCAGCGGCTTTTTCCGCTCTTCCGGACTCATCCCCTGATACCAGCCGGGCAGGATAACCGTTATCACCGAGACACCGAGGCATTCATTATAGATATCGAACATTACGTCAGTACCGGTGGCACGAAGCTCATCCATCAGCTTCATGAGCTCCGCCCTGTCCCTGAAAGAGCTGCGGCCCACAAAAATCGCATGGGAATACTGAAGCTTGAGCGGAGTGCC
>CACYDX010000134.1 GCA_902773255.1 Oscillospiraceae bacterium | reverse complement strand
ATGAACTTTGCCTCACAACAAACGGTATCCTTCTCCAGAAACTGGGTAGGGACCTGAAGAACGCCGGGGTAGACAGGCTGAATATCAGCCTCGATACTCTTGATGCTGAGAAATATCGCTATATTACCAGAAACGGAGATCTTGCCGAAGCCGTTAAGGGCATAGAGTATGCTCTCGGGCTCGGTTTTGAAAAAATCAAGCTGAACGCCGTGCTCATCGGTGGTTTCAATGATGATGAGATAGAGGAACTTGCCGGACTTACCTTGAAATATCCTGTGGATATGCGCTTCATAGAGATGATGCCCATGATGGACAGCAGGATCTTCAGTGAGGATGCTTTCATTCCTTACACCGCAGTACTTGAAAAGCTGCCGGAGCTCGAAGCTTTGGAAGCGGACGGAGGAGTGGCTAAGCTTTACCGCTTGCCCAGAGCACAGGGCAATATAGGTCTCATAAGTCCGATAAGCGCGCATTTTTGCGCAAAATGCAACAGGCTCAGACTCACCGCGGACGGAAAAATAAGACCATGCCTGCATAAGTGCGATGAATACCCGATAAAGGGCATGGATTACGAAGGCATGCGTGCACAGTTTATTGCGGCAGTCGAGGGAAAGCCTCAATGGCACGGAGAACTGTCTTATACAGTCCGCAGCAGTGCCGGCAGAAGCATGAACCGCATAGGCGGTTGAGCGGAGGAAAAGCTATGAATGATTTCACACATTTCGGCAAAGATGGCAGGGCAAAGATGGTAAATGTCGGTGAAAAACCTGTAAGCACCCGGACTGCAGTTGCTGCCGGAAGAGTTCTTGTGAACAGGGAGACCTTTGAACTGATAAAGGGCGGCGGCATGAAGAAAGGCGATGTTCTGTCCGTTGCTCAGGTGGCGGGGGTCATGGGCGCCAAGCACGCTCCGGATATTATTCCCATGTGCCACCCGATAATGATAGACGGTATAGATCTGGAGCTCTGGCTGGAAGAGGATTTATGCTCGGTGGAGATAAAAGCCGTCGTGAGCTGCGACGGACGCACCGGAGTTGAGATGGAAGCCCTGAGTGCTGTATCTGTGGCTGCACTTACGGTATATGATATGTGCAAGGCCGTGCAGAAAGACATGGTGATAAGTGATATCCGGCTCATATCAAAATCAGGCGGGGTCCACGGCAATTATGAAAGGAAGGAATGATATGGCATATACCTGTGCTGTTGTTACGGTCAGCGATAAAGGCTGGCGCGGAGAAAGAAAGGACACAAGCGGTCCGGCAGTATGTGCGATCGCCGAGCAGAATGGATTTAAGGTGATCCATACAGCCATGGTTCCAGATGAACTTCAGATGATAAAGGATGAACTGATAAACTGCTCGGATAAACTGAAAGCAAACCTCGTGCTTACGACCGGCGGTACAGGCTTTTCCCCGCGGGATATAACGCCCGAGGCTACACTCTCCGTTGTGGAAAGGGAGACCAGAGGCATTCCCGAAGCCATGAGATATGCAAGTCTCCGGATAACTCCCAGGGGCTGCCTTTCCAGAAGCGCGGCGGGTATCCGCGGCAGAACGCTCATAGTAAACCTTCCGGGCAGCGAGAAGGCTGCAAGGGAAAATCTGGAAGCCGTTATCAAAGCGATAGATCACGGACTGGATATGCTTGCATCCGAAGGTTCAGCCGATTGTGCTGCGCCTGCAGGAGCGGTAAAAGCAGGTGGAAAGGCACCGTCGATGGATAAATGGCTGGGCGAGGCAAAGAAGCAGCCTGAAGCGGAAAAATGCGGAATGTATCTTTTTCATAATGGCGTGGTGCGAAGAACTGCGAAGGCAAAGGTTCGTTCGGGGGATGTGAATGCTCCGGATGTTGAAAAACTCTTTTTGGCTTATGACAGAGTAAAAGTCGACGCAGCGATAAAAAAAGCATATTCCATGCCCGGGATATTCTATGTCAATGTGTGGATAAATGAGGGCGAACTCGAAGTGGGAGACGATATGATGCTCGTGCTTGTAGGTGGAGATATACGCCCGCATGTTATAGATGCGCTTCAGACGCTCGTGGGAGAGATCAAGAACGAGTGCGTGACGGAGAACGAGGTATTCTGAAGATTATTTCGCACGGGAAAAACCTTTAAGGATTATGTTCCGTCTTATATGGTGAATGAATCATGAACGGAGGTAAGTCGAAAGTGCTTGGCAAGGAAAAATGCAGGATACTCAAGGAGATCCGCAGAAAGATCGCTGATGAGAACGATATCCCGTTTGTCACCGAGGAATGCACCCATAAAGGAAACTGCAAAGGCACATGCCCCCGCTGCGAAAGTGAACTGAGATACCTGGAAAAGCAGCTTGCCCGCAGAGCGGCAATAGGCAAAACAGTTACGCTCGCAGCACTGTGCACCGGCATGGCGCTGACAACATCTGGCTGTGCACCCTTGAAACTGGTGACCAATATCATATCTCCTTCTTCGGGAGATGACCTCTCCGGTGCCGTGCCGTATTACGAGCCATCTCCGGAGTCTGAACCTGATGTGGAAGTGGAATCCGGTGAAGTGGAGTGGCCTGAAGGCGATATCGAACTCACCGGAGAAGTAGCACCCTGGGATGAGTATGATCCGGATGACGATACAGACGCTCTCCCTTTCAATGATGAGGAGACGGAGGTTTTCCCCGATATAGAGCTTTCGGGCATGGTCGCATATGAAGACGGGTTCTGAGCCTTTATATCCGCTTCTGAGCATTTCAAGGCTCCGCATGGGGATCGACGGGGAAGGGGTAACAACTCTTGTCGCCGGAGCAGGCTGTCCGTTGCTGTGCAGATGGTGCATCAACAAAAAGATTTTGGCTGAAGCTCCGGCTGAGAACATCAGTCCTTCTGAACT
>CACYDX010000133.1 GCA_902773255.1 Oscillospiraceae bacterium | reverse complement strand
TGTATGAAAATCTGCCTGCGTGAAAAACCTCCCTTCGCTGAAGTCGGAGAAGGGCACATATCCGCCTGCTGGCTCCACTTCATGGAACAGACCGGAAAGGAGGATCAGAAATGAACGAAAACCATGATGTCCTCCTTGAGATAAACAACCTCAGAAAATACTTCGCTGTTAAAGGCGGCAGTATTTTCAAAAAACGCTATGTTCAGGCTGTAGAATCTGTTTCCTTCTCTATCTACCGTGGTGAGACACTCGGTCTTGTGGGCGAGTCCGGCTGCGGCAAAACAACGCTGGGACGCACTATCATCAGGCTATATGAACCGACCAGCGGCAGAATAGTTTATGACGGCACTCCCATCTACGACAGTGAGCAGAAAATAGCAGTCGACATGCTGCC
Source organism: Oscillospiraceae bacterium (assembly GCA_902773255.1). Lineage (GTDB taxonomy): Bacteria > Bacillota > Clostridia > Oscillospirales > Oscillospiraceae > Limivicinus. The sequence goes on along the minus strand of CACYDX010000133.1, from coordinate 2,711 downwards.
CTATCGCAGAAAAATGCAGATAATTTTTCAGGATCCTTCCGCTTCACTTGACCCACGAATGACTGTAGGAGAAATTGTTGGGGAGGCTCTTGACATTCATAAACTCTGTCCGGGAAAGCAGGAGAGGCGCGACAGGATCAATTCTTTGCTCGACGAAGTCGGCCTGAATACGGAACACGCCAACCGTTTCCCGCATGAGTTCTCAGGCGGACAGCAGCAGCGCATAGGCATAGCTAGGGCGCTTGCAGTAGATCCTGAGTTCATCGTATGTGACGAACCCATATCTGCTCTGGATGTTTCTATCCAGTCCCAGGTCGTTAATATGCTTGAGGATCTCCAGGCCGAAAAGCATCTCACCTATCTGTTCATAGCCCACGATATTAGTGTTGTCAGGCACATATCTAACCGCATAGGTGTGATGTATCTCGGGCAGATGGTTGAACTTGCAGAAAGTTTTGAGCTCTGCAGTCACCCGATACATCCTTACACGCAGACTTTGCTCTCTGCTGTTCCTTTGCCGGACCCCGTGAAGAGCCGCGCCCGTCAGCGCATCCTACTTGAAGGAGATATTCCCAGTCCGTTGGATCCGCCTAAGGGTTGCAGGTTCCATACCCGCTGTCCCTACGCCACTGAAAGATGCCGCAGCGAGCAGCCCGAACTTAAAGAATACGGAACGGGGCACTTCGCTGCCTGCCACCTTCTTGAGAAGGGCTGATAAACATGGTAATAAGCTCCCAGAGCTTTTTACAAATATCACTTCATTGAAAATTCAAAACAGGAGGAAAACAATGAAAAAGACACTTGCACTGCTTCTTGCACTCTGCATGGTCGTTGCTCTCTGCGCCTGCGGACAGACTGCTCCCGCACCTGCAAGCAACGACACCCCGGCACCTGCAAGCAACGACACCCCGGCACCCGCACCGGTAGAATCCGATGAGCCGTTCGTGATCAATGCCTGCATCGCCTCCGAGCCTGAGACCATTGACCCAAGCCTTATCAGCTCCGTCGACGGCTCCACCTACACCCAGCATCAGTTTGAGAACCTCATGAAGTATGAGATGATCGACGAGCTGGCCGGTGAAGATGAAAACATGCACAACACCAAGGTTGTCTGCGGCCAGGCTGCTGACTTCACAGTGTCTGATGACATGTGCGTCTACACCTTCACTCTTCGTGATGACATCTTCTGGTCCGATGGTGTTCCCGTAACTGCAAACGACTTCGTTTACAGCTGGCAGCGCCTCGTTGATCCTGAGACCGCCTCCGACTACGGCTATTTCCTTGACGGCATCGTCCTCAATGCAGCCGCGATCCAGGCTGGTGAGATGGATAAGAGCGAACTCGGCGTAAAAGCTCTTGACGACAAGACCTTCGAAGTCACCCTCGAAGCTCCCTGCGCTTACTTCGTTGAGATGTGCGCATTTGCTTCTCTCGTTCCTCTGCGTCAGGATGTTGTTGAAGGCAGCGACGACTGGACAGATCCTGCCAACATTGTTGTTAACGGCCCCTACAAAGTTGTTGAGTGGGTACACGACAGCTACATCCGCATGGAGCCCAATGAGAAGTACTACGATGCAGCCAACCTTGGCCCTGATGCTATCGTATGGTGGCTGAGCGACAGCGAGACCGCTATCCTCTCCGCATACCAGTCCGGCGAGTATCAGTTCATCGAGAGCTTCCCGACCGACCTGATCGAGAGCCTCCAGGAGTCCGGCGACTGCTTCATTAACCCCTATGTTGGAACCTATTACCTCTACCTCAACTGCGAGAAAGTCACTGACTGGCGTGTTCGTGCGGCAATGGTCCTCTCCGTTGACCGTGACAACATCGTCGACAACGTGACCCAGGGAGGACAGGTCCCCGCTACCGGTTTCGTTGCCTCCGGCATACTCGACTCCACCGGCGCTGATTTTGCTTACGGCGCTTCTGAACTCGGAGCCATCTACAACAAGCTGAGCCAGCTCTATCCCGAAGCCGATCTCGAGACCTACGCAGGCAAGTGCGAGCTTGCAAAGCAGCTCTATGATGAGGCTGTTGCTGACGGTTCCTGGGATCCCAACACCACTGTTGTTTATAACTTCAACACCTCCGATACCCATAAGGCTATCGCTGAGGCATGCGGCTCCGACTGGGAGACCGTCCTTGGTCTGAAGATCACCCTTCAGAACCAGGAGTGGGCTACTTATACTAACGGCCTTGGTGAGCACACCTTCGGCGTTGCACGTCTCGGCTGGATCGCTGACTACAATGACCCCATCACTTACCTTGAACTGATGGTCACCGGAAACTCCTACAACTATGGTCTCTACTCCGATGAGAGCTTCGATGCAGATATCGCTTCTGCAAAGGCTTCCCTTGCTGGTCCCGATCGTGACGCCACCCTCTACAACGCTGAGGAGACCCTCTTCGGTGAAGGCGGCTTCCCCGTCTGCCCGATCTACTACTACACCAATATGTACTGCGCCAAGGGTCTGACCAACATGGGCTACACCGGATTCGGATACTTCTTCTTCTGGTATGCCCAGCAGGCTTAAAGCATAGTAAAAGGTTATAGCAGAATAAAGTTTTGCAGGCCCGCCTGATGGCGGGCCTGTTTCTTTTAGCCTTTTCTATGGACAATTATCTTTTATCGTGCGATAATAATTTTGTTAGACCTTGTTCGGGAGGGTTGCCGTAATGGGTGCAGAGTTCAATTTCCGCGATATTACATT
>CACYDX010000132.1 GCA_902773255.1 Oscillospiraceae bacterium | reverse complement strand
TTGAGCGGAAGTAATACTTGTCACCGTCGACATCAAACCACTGCTGCGATGCCCAGTCGCCTGCCCAGCGATACCAGATATCACCGTTGGGTCTCGTGACAAGTTCGCCTCTCACCAGGATGCAGTCTTCAAACCGATAATGATAACCGTCAATAACCTGTTCTCCGTCTACCGCCTTGTGTGTGGTCTTGTCAAAATAGTAATAATCAATATCAGATCCGCCGTTTGAGATAGACTGCCATCCCGACTGAAGCACGCCGTTCTTGGCAAAGTATTTATCTCCGTCCAGCTCAAACAGTCCGCTTACCTTCCCAATGCACACGCCATCATTGTCGAAGGAATAGTAGTACATATTGTCTTCATCGTTATAACCGGGAACTTCATGGATACCGGTCATCATCGTATTATCTTCGAAATAATACAGATTATTTTCGATCACAACCCAGCCGTCGAGGACTGTGTTGTCCAAAACATATTCATCGTCAAAAGCCAGGTACTGCTGTCCGAAGTGTCCGCCTGCTTCCGGCGCACCATTGTAAAGGATATCAGGACACCGGTAAGGGTAGATTCCGTACTCCTCCTGAATGCTGGGGCTGCTGGCCACGCTGTACAGAGTGCTCGAACGAAGATATACATCATAACTAATAGTACCTACGTTCTTGACCCGCAAATAGTTATCCTTGTCCCACGGTGCATCTTCCTTGGGAGTCAGCGTGATGCCGCTGAGAATGCACATAGGATTCGCAGTGGCAGGATCGATTGCCTGTGTCTGGTCGATCCAGTGGCAGATAATGGACAGTGTATTCGTGGCCTCATCAAACGCCACTGTGTCCATCTTGAAGTATTCATTTGCAAAGGTCAGATTCGAATAATCGACGTCCATATTCGGATCTACCTTAAAGTCAACCTTGACCTCAGACAATGTCCCTACACGCTCAGCGAGCTGAAGCATGAAGTTCCAGGGCGTGGCGTCAACTGTGTCTCCGCCCGGAAGCAGCGCGATCATCGGAGCAAGTTTCTCGGGAATCTTGATTCCCTTCATGTCAATCGCGAAAACGTAAGAGACATCCAGGGGCTTCTTGGGGTCATCCAGATGATAGATCGTCCCGATCTCATCATGATGCTGCATAACCGCATTCGGGACATCCCGGTTGTATCCGAAGTCCCCGTCGTCAAGCGTCACTGTCGCATTATTGAAATCAAATACCGCTTCTCCGTTCTTATACAGCGTGATCTGTGCTTCAGCCGAAATGTCAAAATCTTCCCAAAGCAGCGCCGTTACCTTCACGACACGGATATTGGATTCCTCGTTTCCGTTAAACATGAATCCGTTGATCGTGCCTGCGCTCTCGTCACTGAGCTGCAGAAGAACATCATCGGGACTGATTGCCACTTCTTTGCCTTCGTAGTAGGCCTTGAGGGAAAGCGGGACATCAACTCCGTAAATTGCCGACAGCTTGGTCCTCTCAAATGCGACCGCATCCGGAGACACCACATGGATTGTCTTAGTTGCCGCAATTTCTTCACCGATGACCAGCTGGACTTCCGTTTCTCCGCTCGCGGACGCAGTAAATACATCGCCGTCAAGGGTTCCGATGGATTCATCCGTCAATCTGAGTTCAGCGCCTTCAGGCACTTCTGCAGATCCTCCGGATACGCTCACGCCGGATACAGACAGCTTCAGTGATGTTCCCTTGGTTACATAATCCTGGTCAGAGGTTATGATCGCATGGTCGAATTCATTGGAAGGCTTTGCCCCTGATACGATCATGAGCGAGGAACTTACAGATCGTTCATAGCCGTCTGAAGGGCGATTTACGACCGTAGGTCTGTCTGCGCCTTCCTGCTTGGCGACAAACGTAGTCGATCCGCCGCCGTCAAGGTTCACTGCGATCTCACAACCTGCATCTACCATGATCTGCGCAATTTCCTGGGCGCTGCCGCCTGCAGAGAAGGGTTCCTGACGTCCGTCCAGGACCATGAAAACAACCCTGCCGTCGCCGGTAATGCCGACGCAGGTTCTCGATGCCCTTCCATTCGTATAATTGTCATTCTTCGCAATGACGGACTTTCCGTCTCTGACGAGGGTTCCGCCAGCTCCTACAGCTTCCTGCAGGTCATCCTTATATGCAGCCCACTCGGAAGCGCCTCCGATAACAGGCGTTCCATCCTTAAGAATTCCGAAGAAATTCTCATTGCCGACTCCATGATAAACAACGCCTTCCATAACCAGCGCACCGGAAGGAACGCCTGTGCTCATATTGTAGAAGTCACCGTTGATACCAACGACAGGTGAATAGTTTTCGATATAATGCTCCGGATCGTCCGGATTGGAGTGCCTTGCGCGGGCGGCTTCCATCTGGTCTGACACGCGGGCCATTTTCCAGACGTCAGCAGTATTATCGTTATAGTTGGCGTAAATACTTACGTCATCCCTTCCGATGTCCGCATACGCGAGGTAGTAAGCGAGCTGCTTATTGTCAGCAGTTGTGGCGTACTTGATTTCCTGCGTAACTCCGGGAGCCAATGTAGAACTCTTACTTGAGAACACTGAATAATACTCGTTATCCAGAACAGGATCCGGATTTACCGGATCGTCCGGATGGGGATCATCCGGGTCCTCGCCTCCAATCTCATCTTTGGCAAGTTCATAAAGGTAATCAGCGAATGCGTAACTGCATGCCGTAGTTATATCCTGATCTTCAGAAAGTCCCCGGTCTGCCTCGAGCATGATGATCCCGCTGTTATTTTTATAGGTGTCATGAATTGCAGCGCGGACTGTGTCTTTTGTATTTTTTCCTGCAAAATGATTGTTGAGGAAATAGACAGCGCGGTCAGCTTCTGTAAGTCCTTCAGTAAAGTAATCGGACATGACCGAGCTGAGTGTGCTGCCGCCCTTCAGCAGTTCATTCATGAGATAATATCCGTCAAGATCGCCGTGAATGTCTTCATCGCCGAAAGCATGCTCGTCCTCGACATCTACATGCAGATAGTTCTCCCGGATCTCATCAGCCATTCCATCTACATCCGAGGCAGATACACCGTGATTTTTGGAATAGCTGGCAAGGTCGCAGATATCTCCGGCCCAGCCGCCCATATCGGCAGTATCACTGTGGATATCCCCTTTATAGGAGATAATGTCCATTGTGCCGAACATATGGCCAAAATCTACGATATCTCCGTTAGGAAGATTGAACGTGGTAAGTTTTCTGAGCGAACTGGCCTGCGTCCCCAGTTCAGAGTCCTTTGCAAGGACATACTCCACAAAGGCAGTCTTCTCACTGCCCGCAATAATAGCCCAGCTGTCAGAGTTATATCTCGTGACGCCGGTTCTGATAAAGTTGATGACCAGTGCATTGGCATCTTCTTTGGTATTCTCGGCAGCATACTCCCGGGCATAGCCTTCCAGTACGGGTAATTGTTCAATAAAAGCCTCGTACGAAGTAATCTCCGGGAAATCCTCTGCCGTAAGGCTCTTGATCTCCTTTTTCTCAGGAACAACGGTCTCTTCGTTCTTTTTATTATCAGCTTCCGCCGTATCATCCTGTTCAGGGGCGATATCCGGCTCCTGTCCGTCGTTCTCCTGAATCCCTTCGCCGTCTTTTTCCCCGTTTTCTTCTGAATCCTGCTCAGGATCATCCGATACGATGTCATCAGACTGATCATTTTGATCAGTCTGCGCCGGCTCAGAGAGATTGTCTTCATTCTCAGGCTGTAACGGTTCAGCTTCTTCCCCGGTTTCCGCATTGTTTTCCTGCTCGATGATTGTCTCCTGCGCGGTTTGATCATCCGCTTCAGTCGCGTAAACCGGCTGTGACAGCGCAACGCTGCATGCCATAATAGCAGCCATCAAAACAGAGCTCACTCTAATCCACTTTTTCTTATGCATCTGTCATATCCTCTTGTTGGTATTTATCGCCGTTAACATGGAACTTTTGCTTATTTCAAATGGTCTACTACGTAGTTGATATCTTCCTGCATCGCGTATAAGCGGTTCTGTTCATTCGCATCGAGGTCTTCTTCTTCTTTGATCTCGCTGGCGCTGATATATACGATGCGCTCTTTTCCTTCTGCGTCTGTCAGTTTTCCAACCTCAGAGCCGTCGCCTCCGCCGATATTGACAACAAACAACTGATACTCTTTCTCCTTGATCTGCGCTGTAAATGAAACACTGACGACATCTCCTTCTTCAGTCTGGTCGATCTTTACATATTCTCTCCACTGGTCGTTGTAATGCAGTGTTCCGTATTTTGTTTCAATCGCCATATCCTCTGCTGCCTGTTCTGTCTGAACCTGCCCGGGTTCTCCGGACTCCGTTCCTGTCTGTGCCGCGTTATCAGCTGTTCCGCCTGCCGGAGCACTGTTTCCGCATCCCGACAGGACCAGCGTACTCGTAACCGCTGCCATACAAATAATGCTACAAACCTTTTTCAAATTCATTTGCATCCTCCATTTCGTTTTTTCGAATAACTATCTACTGCAAGACTTAAAATCTTATTTATCCTCTCACCTACTTTTTTCATTTCATGATTCTTATGTGCCAGTGATCTGGCATTCTTAACAATACCTTCACGCTCTTTACGGTCGGTAAAGATCTCCGCCAGCTTTTCCTCGAGCGCTTCCCGGGCTGTGATCACGACGCCCGCTCCGTTATCTGATAGATATCGCATTGAGGCGACTTCCTTCGGACCATATGCAATAATACAGGGACCGTTCATCAGATAATCTGCAATCTTTGTAGAGATTGAATAGCGCACCGCTTTTCTTGATTCAGGGTCAAAACCTTCAACATGAACAACATATTCGCTCTCTGCGATCACTTCCGACGCCTTTTGCGGATCTGCTTCTCCATGGAAGCGAATTCCCTGAGCCTGATTCAGCTCAGATAGTATTTGAGGGCGCTTTTCATTGGAATATACTTCTATCTCACAGGGTCCATCCCCAAGTTCAAGTCTCGAGACCGCATCGCCAAGTTCGATCAGGGACTTATGCCTGTTTCCTCCCAGATATCCCACATACGAAATCATGTGATTTTCTTTCTCTTTCGGCAGCACATCTCTCTCAACGGCACCGGTATAAATTGTGTATGTCTTTTTTTTGAACAGGGCCTTATAGCGGTCGCTCATTTCATCACACATGCACAAAATGCACTCTGCCCGTTTCATTGTCCGGTGCACAGCACTCATAAAATACTCATTTGATATATTTTTCCATATCGAACCGTCACGGGGAGCTTTCTTCCTTTTCGGCAGGCTGCCCGATTCTGACGTCTTTTCCTGCTTGTCCTCCCTCAAAAAGAAATCATCTGTGCAGAGCACAACAAGTGCACAGTCTGCGTAATCCGCAATTTTCACTGCTATTTCATAGGTGAACGCATAGTCTCCCGCGGCAAAGAATACCAGGTCCGGCGATACTTTTTTGACCCATTCTCTGAGCTTTCGGGTATCCCACCAGGCGGTTTTCCAGACAAGATTTCTTAAAAGAAAAATGGCCGGCGTTCTCTTTCTTCCGTACTGGTAGACGCTGCCGACGGCTCCGCGGTCAGTTCTTGAAAAGTCCAGATCTGTGTTTATGTCCTTTTGTGTGAACACTGTACCTTTTTCCGTAAAAGGCAGCCGGGACTTCAGTGCATCCGAATCAGTAAACCTGAAATAGTCCGTACATATAGTGTCGTCGACCGGTACTTCGGAGTGGATATAGAACTGATGAACAGTGATCCCTTCCGTGTCCGAAAAATAGGTCTTCAGCGTCTTCCCCATTCCGGTCGATCCGCCGAGAACATTATGGCTCACAATCAGCACACTTTTCATTATGACCGTTACTTTCTCTTATATTTTATAATGCCCTTGACAGCATATGACAGCATGATCGCGCAAACCTTATGAAACGGAAGTTTCACATAATTCTTTAACACAAGGTATCTGTTTCCGGCACTTCGAAGCTTATCCGATGCTCTTGATCCGTTTACTATCCTGTATGCAGCCAGTACTTCTTTCAAGCCGAAAGTCTGTACACCGTCTTTAAGCAGATCGATCCAGAACACTAAATCTTCATGGTAATAATCTGTTCTGAATCGGTGTTTCTGTATGACCTCTGACTTGAAAAGAGCAGTTGAACAGTTGATAACATTTTGTTTCAGTGTCTCCTCAAGCACGGTAGTTTGGGGCACAATAAAATCATCGCAGATTTTAGCTCCTCTTTCATCCACGATTGCATAAGAACAATAGACAAGATCAGCATTTGTCTTTTCCTGCGCCTCTACCTGTCTTTTCAATTTATCACGATGCCAATAATCATCGGCATCTAATAATGCTATTAACCTGCCTCTGCAATGATCAAATCCGGTATTCCTTGATCTTGCTACGCCTATGTTTGTGTCTTGTCTGATCACCCTTATCCGGCGATCCAGTTCCTGGTACTGTTTAAGGATTTCTGTTGTATGATCAGTGGATGCATCATCAACAATTATAAGTTCAAAGTCTGAAAAACTCTGTTCGAGTACCGAACTGATCGACTTTTCTATAAATCTTTCACAATTATACGCCGGAATGATAACTGATACGGTTACAGGTGTATTGAGAGGGGTTTTCTCATCAAACTGATGTCCCATCTTATAGTCCTCCGCCCCTTCTGCCCCGGATAAAAGCACTGACAAAAAAGAAACTTCTTCCTCATGCCCTCGACTATTGTATATGTCGCAATTTAAATATTAGCGTTAAATAGCCATCTGGGGCCTGTTTCTACTGTGGCGAATTTAACATTTTATTAATTTTTGTTTAACAGAATCATACCCCATCTGACACGTCAATTCAAGGTAAATGTCATATTGCCGCCGTACCCGGTCCATTTTTGAACCAGCCGG
>CACYDX010000131.1 GCA_902773255.1 Oscillospiraceae bacterium | reverse complement strand
CGCCGAAGTATACCGTGGCCTTGTCGGGCACCAGCTTCACTGTTCCGGAAGCCGAGACGGTGACTGTGGACGCCTCGACGGCAGCCGCTGCAGCAGGCGCAGCGCCGCAGCCTGCAAGGCCCATCACCATTACAGAGACAAGGGCAAGTATCAGTCCGGCGGAGAGCGCCGTTTTAATGTTTCTTTTCATTTATTAATCCTCCTGTTTCATTCTTCGCGGCAGATCATTCGGATGCCGCGCTTTTCGTTACGTCCTATATGACGGAGCCCGGACGAAAAAGGTTTCGCGCCGTTGTGATTAAAAAGAAAGCCCGGCTGTGGCGTATATGCTGCACAGCGGGCGTTTTTTCTTTTGCGGTGTCAGACCCCGTATGTCTGCCGGTAGTGGAGCTCGGAGAGCCTGATGGCTATGCTGTGGACCTCGTCCTCGGTGAGGATCGGCCTGTCGTGCGCGCGGATCTTTTTGTTGAGATAGCGGGGCGTGGTTATATCCAGTGAAGAGTCCACCCAGATGGAGGCGCCGCCGGTGAACACTATCACCGGGAAGAAAGCCCTCTTCTTGCATCCGGAAGCGAGCCTCACAAGGCTTATCTGCGTGTGGCAGCGGAAGAGCGGGTTGCGGAATGTGCGCTCCGTATTGAAGTATTTCTGGGTCCATCTTTCCTCGGCTTCGCTTCCGAATATCCTGCCCGGGATATTCTTCACAAGAATAACGAACACGCCGTATCTGGACACTACGACGTGCTTAATGAACATCTGCCCCTTTGAGGTCTTGACGGGTATGTCGCTTATCACGATATAGTCCGATTTGGGCAGAAGCGAAAGCCTTGTTGAAACGTTTGAAGCACCTATTCTCACCCGCAGTCCGGGGAGAAAGATATGGACCACAGCCAGAACGGCCGCGAGTCCGATAATCAGTATTATGTATTTGATCATATTTCAGTCTTTGATGAACACCCTGCTGCCGCGGAAGGAAAGACGGCCCTCGCAGTAAAGCGTGACTGCGCTGCTGAGAAGCTTCCACTCGCACTCCTCGGTGATCCTGGCTCTGAGGCGCTCGGGAGTATCATCCTGAAGGACGGGGATGGACTTCTGGGAGATTATGGCTCCGATGCCCCCGTCTTCGCTTACGAAGTATGCTGTGGCTCCGGTGAGCTTCACGCCGCGGTTTATGGCAGCGGCGACAACGTCCTCATCACTGTCGAGATCCTCAAAGGCCGGCACAAGGCACGGCACGGTGCTTATTATCTTATTCTTGAACTGATAGGGTATTACTCCGAGAGACACATCGTAGCCGGCGATAATGACCAGATCTATATCCATGTCCTTGAGCTTGTTGGCCACTGCCATGCTGTGGCTGATGGACGTGGGGAACAGGTCCGGGTCGACGACAAAGGAGGGGATATCTGCCCTGATCGCCCTGACCATGGCATAATCCTCCTTGCGCGGACATATAACAGCTTCAAGTTTGAAATCAGGAAACTCTTTGAAATAGATGGAATCCAGGATGCCCTGGAGCAATGCTCCGTCTCCTGCCACGAGTGCTGCCGCTCTGATCATAAATACCTCTTGTCCGATTTCTTGACTATTGTGGAAATACGGAAATACAGCTATAATAAAGCGTACTTTTACCAGATAATTATAGATTATGCCCTTTTTTTGGTCAATTAAATAAGGATGACAAGAAATGACAGAACTTTACCTGATACGGCATGTTCAGGCGGAGGGAAACCGCTACAGGATGATGCAGGGCAGATGGGACGGAGACGTTACAGCGCTTGGATACAGGCAGATTGAGGCGCTTTCCGCCTGTTTCGCATCCCGCCGGATCGACGCGGTATATTCCAGTGACATGTTCAGGGCCGAAGTTACGGCGCAGGGCATTATAAAGGCCCATGAAAACCTTTCGATACAATATGACGACAGATTGAGAGAAATAGACATCGGTCCCTGGACCACGGCCTTCTTCGGCGATCTTGTCCATGAAAGTCCGGAAGACTCTCACCGCTTCATGTATGAAAGTGATAAATGGCATATTGAAGGGGCGGAGACCTTCGACCAGGTAGGCGAAAGAGGGCTTGCCGCGCTCGAGGACATCGCCCGCGCAAACGAAGGAAAGACAGTCGCCGTTGTCAGCCACGGAGTGACGATACGGTGCATCCTTTGGAAGATAACACAGGCGCCGATCAATGATACCGCCAGGCTCCCCATCTGCTGGAACGCCGCTTTCTCCAGACTGATCTACGATAATGGACAGTTTTACGTGAAGGAGATAAACAATGCGGAGCATCTCGGGGATCTGCCGCAGTATCACTGGGACCATACTCCGGTCATGAGAGCTGAGATATTCGATCCCGCCTCAGACCCTTCGTACTACACGAACTGTTACTCGGACGCATGGAAATGCGCCCATGGCTCGCTCACGGGATTTGACCCCATGACTTATCTCAGCAGCGCAAAAAAGCACCATGCGGCTGACAGCCGGGCGGTGCTGAGACTCTATGAAGATGATGAGAGCGCAGGACTGCTGGATCTTGACCCCGTGAGGGGGATAAACGCGGGCTTCGGCTGGATAAGCCTGCTGTATCTGAAGGAAAAATACAGGCACTGCGGCTGCGGAATACAGCTTCTGGGCAGGGCGCTGATATATTACCAGTCAAGGGGCAGGAGCGCGCTGAGGCTCTGCGTTGCCTCCGGTAACAGGGACGCGCTTTCGTTCTACCTCAGATGGGGCTTCACGGCGGTGTCCTCGTCCGAGTCTTCAACTGGCACTCTCGTTGAGATGGAGAGAAAGATAAGAGAGAAAAGGATCCTCAGATGAAGCGCTTTGACGGGAAAACGGTAATAAAAAGACTGCGGCCGGATGAGAGGAAGAGGATACTCGTCATATCCGACATACACGGCCATCTCCCCTATTTTGAAGGGATCCTGCAGAAAGCCGGTTTCCGCTCCGATGATATACTTGTTATCGACGGGGATTTCCTCGAAAAGGGGCGGCACAACCTTGCCACTCTCCGCCGCGTTATGGCCCTGGCGGCCGGAGGGAACACCCACGTTATCTGCGGCAACTGCGACGGCTGGCATCTGATATTCGATATGACGCCCGAAGAGGACGATCAGATGCTCGCATATATTAAATACAGAGGCAGGGGGCTTCTCTGGGAGATGTGCCTTGAAAACGGCATCGACCCGCAGGGCCTTGAGCATTTTACCCCGGTGAAGGGACTGCTGAGAGAAAGATACGCGGATGAGTGGAGTTTTCTGAGAAGCCTTCCGCATGCGATAGAAACGGATAAGTTCATCTTTGCGCACGCAGGGATGGATCCGGGGCTGAGCCTTGAGGAAAACTCCGTTGAGGTCCTCGAGCATACGGATGCACTGATGGAAAAGGGCTTCAGCTTTGATAAATGGCTGATAGTCGGCCACTGGCCCGTGATGCTCTACGGCAGCGATATCGTTTCCGCAAATCCCGTGATCGACAGGGAGCACAGGATAATAAGCATAGACGGCGGCTGCGTTCTCAAGGATGACGGACAGCTCAACTGCCTCGTTATACCGGACGCGAACAGCGAGGATTTCAGCTTCGAGGCCTACGACTGCTTCCCTGTGAGAAAAGTGAAAACGCCGCAGAAAGGCGTCGGACGCTCCTACTATATCCGCTGGGGGGACAGCACCGTTCAGGTGCTGGAGAGAGGCGAAGAATTCTCGCTGTGCAGACATGTGAGAACGGGATACACGATGAGGATACTTACGAAGTATCTGTTCTCGGACGGGGAATTCACCGACTGCAACGACTGCACCGACTATGTGCTCCCGCTGGAGGCGGGAGATGAGGTCTCCGTGGTGGAGTCCACATCCGAAGGCTGGTTCGTGAAACACAAAGGCATCTCCGGCTGGTATTACGGAGAGCTTGAATAAAAGAACAAGGGATCCGGCCGAAAGAAGACCGGATCCCTTGTTCTTTTTTATATCCTATTCAAAATATTCGACGACTGTTTCGAGGTATTTTCTTATGGGCAGGTGCTGGGGGCATTTTCTCTCGCACTGCCCGCATTTTATGCAGTCACTGGCCTTGCCGAACTCGGTGTTCAGGTTCCAGTAGTAATTCCGCTGAGGCGTCCAGCCCTCCACGCCTTTCTCCTGATACTCGGCGTTGAGAAGGGAGAAATACTTCGGGATGGCGATGTTCCTCGGGCAGCCGTCCGTGCAGTAGGAGCAGCCGGTGCAGGGTACGAGGATGTTTTTGTTGATGATGTCTGCGGCCTGCTCCATGAAAGTGAGCTCTTCGGCGTTGAGGGGAACAAAGGAGTCCATATATGAGGTGTTGTCCTCCATCTGGGCAAGGGAATTCATGCCGCTCAGCACCATGACGACGTTTTTGTGGCTTGCGGCGAAGCGGATCGCCCAGGATGCGGGCGACGAACCGGGGCTGCGCCTTTCAAATTCCGCGGCGAGCTCCTCGGGGACCTTTGCAAGTGAGCCGCCCTTGACGGGCTCCATGACGATAACGGGCTTTCCGAAGCGCTCGGCCACTTCGTAGCACTCGCGGCTGCGGATGGTAATGCTGTTCCAGTCGAGGTAATTCAGCTGGATCTGCACGTATTCCATCTCGGGATGCTCAGTAAGGATCTGCTCGAGCATCTCAGGGGTGGAGTGGAAGGAGAAGCCGATATGGCGGATGAGGCCCTCCTCTTTCTTCTCTTTTATAAAGTCCCAGCAGCCGAAGCGGTCGAAGATGCCGATGGTCATGGGATTTATGTTGTGCAGCCAGTAATAATCAAAGAAGCCGGCGCCCGTCCTGCGAAGCTGCAGATCGAACAGCGCTGCTGCGTCTTCCTTTTTCCTGAGGGAGAACGGGGAAAGCTTGGTCGTGAGAGTATATGCGTCGCGCGGATATCTTTCGGCTACACAGGGTTTGAAGGCGGCCTCGCTCATGCCGCCGCAGTAGACGGGAGCAGTGTCGAAATACGTAAAGCCGCGGGCAAGGAACATGTCCGCGAGCTTTTTGAGAAGTTCGATATCAACGCTGCTCTCATTATTGGGATCGGTCAGAGGAAGGCGCATGAGGCCGAAGCCGAGTTTTTTCGCATTCATGGTCTGATCTCCTTTAAACAGTGTCGGCTGAGTTATCAGCCCATTCCGGTGCCGCCGGGGTAATATGGCATCTCCATCAGATCGCGCATATCGAAATAGGACTGGTCGTTTCGCCAGCCGCCCCCGGTGGAGCCTTTCCCGTCAGTGAACGGAGCATAAACTTCCGTATCGGGAAGAGCCTCCCGGAGCTCCTTCAGTTCTTTATCTTTAATATCCACATGCGGCATCCAGAGGCGCTCGAGCCAGGGCATTTCCTTAAGAGGCTCCCATTCGGCGAAGTAGCAGTAACCTATGTTCAGATGTTTCAGATTTTTGCAGTTCAGGAGAGGGGTCAGGTCTATGATACGGTTGTTGTTGAACAGTTCGAGGTAGTAGAGATCGGGCATGTTTCCAATAGGACTGATGTCGCTGAACTTGCCCTGGACCAGGATCAGGTATTTCATCTTGGTCATGTCTTTCAGGAAATTTATATCCTTGTAGTTCATATGACCGAGATCAAGGGCCTCAAGATCAATGCAGTATTTAAGTGGATCAAGTTCGGCGCTTGTAAGCTGCGGAGCCGTATAGCCCAGTTTCGGGATATTTGAGGCGCAGAATACGGTGGCGTCCGTTCGCAGGGTATATACGCTGAAGTGTACTGTCCACACGAAGCGGATGTCTTCATAGCGCCTGTTAAGTGCGTCCAGATCCTCATACGGGATGCTGCAGTCCGGTATTATCACCTTTTCCAGGCAGGGGAAATACGGCAGAACAACCTCCACTTCTGAAAGATCACCGATCTCCGTACCGGTGAGATCAAGCACCACGGTATCGGAGGGCAGCAGCATATCAAACAGGCGGACATCCCAGAAAACTTCTGCGTCCGGGTAGCGTTCGGCGACGGAACAGGCGTATTCATGGGAGATGGCGGACCCCCGCATGTCGATGGACGTAAGATGCTCAAAACGGGGCAGCACCTCTTCCAGGCCTTCTTCATCCACATTCAGCCCCGAAAGAACAAGGCGCGGAGATTCCGCGCTGAAAAGCACGCCGTCTATCTCCACGGGAGGGGTCGGCGGCGGTGTTTCTATGATCTGTTCAGAGATCTCCGGTGCAGCGGCCTCCGGGACGGGAAAGGGCTCCGCTGAATTTCCGCACGCGCCGAGCAGCAGGACGGCCGTGAGCAGCACGGCCAGTAACAGAAGTTTTCTTATGCTGTGATCTTTATATGTTGAAAAGGGATACACTTTTGCATCTCCTTGATGATTCGATGTTTTTAAAATCCGTCTTTCAGCATCCGGCGGCGCTGAGGGAAGCGATGATGCTTTTCCTGTCCTTCGCATGGAACACTGTGCTGCCGGAGACCAGAACGTTCGCTCCCGCCGCGATGGCTGCAGGGGCTGTTTCCAGGGTGATCCCGCCGTCCACTTCGAGCTCGCAGCAGGGGTTGCGATCATCGATGATCTTCCTGACTTCTCTGACGACATCAAGCTGTGAGGCTATGAGGGACTGACCGCCGAGGCCGGGATAAACAGTCATGACGAGGACAAGATCCACCTGGTCTATAAAAGGCAGAACGGCTTCGGCCTTTGTGCCGGGGCTGAGGGTAACGCCCGTCTTTTTGCCGCAGGAGCGGATGACGGAGAGGGCTTCAAGCGTGTTTTCAACGGTGTCTGACTCAACGTGGCAGTTTACAAGGTCTGCGCCTGTGTCGCAGAATCTTTTCACATATCTTACCGGACGTTCGACCATGAGGTGGACATCGATGAAAGCATCCGTTGCCCTGCGCAAAGAGGCAAGAACGGGGATGCCGAAGGAGATGTTCTGAACGAACATCCCGTCCATCACGTCAAAATGTATGTAGTCGGCTCCGCAGGCAACGACATCCGATACCTCCTCGCCGAGCCTTGCAAAATCGGCCGAGAGGATGGAGGGGGCGATCTTTATCATGGCTGTACCTCTGAAAGAGAAGATAGTTACCATATCAATTATACGCTATCGTCCTGAAGTATTGCAATAATATAATATGAAAGAAAAACAGGCAGCATCTGTTCGATGCTGCCTGTAAAAAAGCTTTTGTGGGATCACCACTCGAGGTTCTTCTCGGTCTCCTTGCTGAAGATGTGGGCCACATTGCCCTTGAAGGTGAAGCTTACGACGCTGCCCATGTCGAAGTGGCACACGCCGCCTTCGGAAGGAACAATTATGATAACGTCTTTTCCTTCGGAAGTGACATGGAGATGGATGGAGGAGCCCATCATCTCGGATACGTCGACGATCGCGGGGATGCCGCCTTCGGAGAGACTGATATGCTCGGGACGTACGCCGAGGGTGATATCCTGAGACTGCACGTCGTTGGCAAAGAGGCGGGCTTCCTTCTCGGCGCTGAGCTCAACTTTTTCGTCTCCGAGGAGAACAAAGAACTTGTCTCCGTCTCTTTCGAGCTTTGCATCGAAGAAGTTCATCTGAGGAGTGCCTATGAAGCCGGCAACGAAGAGGTTGCGGGGATTGTTGAAGACTTCCTGGGGCGTTCCGATCTGCTGGATGAAGCCGTCCTTCATGATGACGATGCGGTCGCCGAGGGTCATGGCTTCGGTCTGGTCGTGGGTGACGTATATGAATGTTGTATCGATGCGCTCACGGAGCTTGATTATCTCCGCACGCATCTGGTTACGCAGCTTTGCGTCGAGGTTGGAAAGAGGCTCGTCCATGAGCAGAACGGCAGGGTCGCGGACTATGGCACGTCCGATGGCAACACGCTGGCGCTGGCCGCCTGACAGAGCTTTGGGCTTACGGTT
>CACYDX010000130.1 GCA_902773255.1 Oscillospiraceae bacterium | reverse complement strand
GATCTGTGAAGCCAGACCTGTGATCGTTATGCAGCCGCCGATTATACCGGCCACACCGCAGGCAGCCGCCACTGTTACAGAGCTCTTCGCGCCGTTGGCAAGCGCGTCGAAAAACACAGCAGGGCTCATGACGGTGTCCTTCCTGAACATGCATATCACCGTGCAGATTATCGCAACAAACAGGAGCGCCAGCTTCAGATATCCCGTCAGGCCGAGGAACAGATAGGCCAGCAACGCCGCAATTCCTATGACTGAAAGGATCGGGTCACGATGCGCATTTGCTACAGCGACTGCAAAAAGGATCGCGATCGCGGCAGCAAAAGCCATGGTGTTGCTTCCGGAGGAAACGAGGTATACCAGAATGACCAGCGGCAGTAGCAGATAGATCCGCTTCAGCAGCAGTTTCAGCACCGGCAGTTTATCCTTCTCTATGCCGCGAAGACCCAGCTTCTTGGCCTCAAGGTGCACTGCGATAAATATCCCCGTGAAATACAGGATCGCGGGCAGGATAGCCCGGACGATGATGTTTGAATAGGGCACGCCTACGTATTCGGCCATAAGGAATGCCGCGGCTCCCATTATAGGAGGCATGATCTGCCCGCCTGTGGAGGCGGCCGCTTCGACCGCTCCGGCGAACTCTCCCTGATAGCCCGTCTTCTTCATCATGGGAATCGTGACAGATCCGGTAGTGACCGTGTTGCCCACGGACGAGCCGGACACCATGCCGCACAGGGCCGAGGAAATGACCGCCACCTTTGCGGGGCCGCCCGAGAAGCGGCCGACAAGGGAGTTGGCCAGGTCGATAAAGAACTGAGAGATGCCGGTGCGCTCAAGGAACGCGCCGAAGATGATGAACACAATGATGAATTTCGAACATACCTGAACCGGTGTGCTGAGGATGCCGCCCCCCTGTATCTTGTAAAACAGGCTGATGGAAACGTTGCGTATCGCGCGCTCCATCCCCAGACCCTTGGAAGCGGAATAGTAATACAGCGCATAGATGAGGAACACGCCCGCAACACACAGTATAGGGATGCCCACACTGCGGCGGCAGAGCTCCAGCGTTGCAAGTATGCCAATTACGGCGATGACCACTTCGTAAGGCCGTATCTGCGCCATGCCGAGCCGCACGGTCAGATCCTTGGCGTTCACCACAGCGTATAAGAAGGCCGCCGTTCCCGCTATCATTATGATCCAGTCGTACCATGGGATATGATTGACTTTCTGGGTACCCTTCTTAACGGGAAACACGAGATAGCCGATCAGCAGCACGCCGGCCATGAACGAGGGATAGCGGATCAGATCCAGCCATGTGGCAAAAAGCGTGACATATATCACGAACAGCGAGAAGAGCGCCATGATGGAGTATACGACCCACTTCTGCCAGCCCTCCCATACACGGGTGTTGGACTCGCGGTCGTATTTCTTCATGACCTCGTCCATCGCGGCCTGATCGAATTCTGCCTCATCAGCCGCAGCCTGAACGTGCAGGTCTTTTTCTTCTGTCTTGTCTGACATGGGACGGGACTCCTCTCTCAATCGTGATACGGAAGAAGCGTTTACTCAAAAAACGGGATGAGGAGCGCCGTTCTGAAGAGCGGCGCTCCGTTCATGAAAAGCAGATGTACCTCAGGCTGCGGTGTCCACGGTGATGCCGTTCTCGGCATAGAAGCGGGCAGCGCCGGCAGCGAAGGGAACAGCGATGCCGTCAGTGGCAAACTCGAGCGAAAGCTCTGCGCCTTTGGCATGCAGTCCGGCAATAGCTTCGGTATTGTTGAATATCGTTGAGACTATCGCGTATGCAACATCGTCGTCAAGATCAGCACGGCAGACGAGAGTGGCCTTGACTGTTACGGTAACAGCGTCATCGGCAAGTCCGTTGTAGGTGCCGGCAGGGATGGTGTAGGAAGCGTACCACGGGCAGGCTTCAAGCAGAGTGGCCATGTGGGCGTCATCGATGGAAACGAGATGTACTTCGTTGGTCGTGGCCAGGTCTACGATGGAGGGCGTCGGGGCGCCTGCGGTGGTGAATGCGGCGTCGATCTTGCCGTCGCGAAGGCTCTCGGTGGAAGCGCCGAAGGACTCATACTTGGCTACGACGTCATCAAGGGTCATGCCGTAGGCAGCAAGGATGTCCACAGCGTTGAAGTAGGTGCCGGAGCCGACGTCGCCGACGCAGACGTTCTTGCCCTTGAGGTCGGCAACGGTCTTGATGTCGGGGTTGCAGGTGACGATCTGCACGGTCTCGGCGTAAAGGCCGCCGAGTACGCGGAAGCCGTCAAGAGCGCCGCTGTCAGCAAAGCTGTTGGTGCCGTTGAAGGCATAGGTCATAACATCGGACTGGACAGTGGCAAGGTCGTAGATGCCCTCTACCACTATGCCGGTGATGTTCGCGGCGCTGCCGCCGGAGGAGACGACATTGATGGAGATATCGGTGTTCTGGGTGACGTAGCCGCCGACAACTCCGCCGAAGGCGTAATAGGTGCCGGCTTCACCGCCGGTGCCCATCGTCAGCTTGGCAGACGGTGCAGCGGGTTTGTCCTCGGTGGTTGCTGCCGGAGCGGTATCGGCAGGCTTGTCAGCCGGAGCAGGTTCGTTGCTCGCGGCAGGAGCGGTTGCGGCGCCGCCGCATGCGCAGAGCGCGAATACCATGACTGCGGCAAGGAGCAATGCAATGATCTTTTTCATCTTTTCTTTTTCCTTCCTGGTTTTATTTTTTTCTTTCTCCGAAGAAGCTGGAGAGCTCTTCTTCGAATATTCTTGCGGCGTCATCGGAGCCTTTGTTTGCCCCTATGTGCCGTAGAAGATAAATTTTTCTGCTCTCGGGAGCATCCGTCAGTTCGCAGATCCTGATGCCGTACAGCTCCGAAAGCATCCGTGCTGTCGCAAGAGGAAGTATCGCCCAGCTGCCGGTCTCGCCGAGAAACTTAACTATCATGTGCGGTGAATTCACCATCACCCTGCATCTGTCCTGACCTGCAAACCAGACGTCTCTCCACTGGGCCACGTTGGAAAAGTTTCCTCCCGTGAGACGTATCTCCTTTTCGGGATCGAGGTCAGCCGGTGAAATACGGTCTTCGGCCGGCGCATCGCTTCCGAACACAAGGCATTCATCCTGTGAGAAGACCGGATCGTGCTTTATATTCGAATGGCTCGATTCATAGGAGGCGAATCCGAAGTCGATCTGGCCCTTTTCCATGAGGTCGTAGACCTCCGAGGAATCCTTCATCATAACGGAAAGCCTGAGTTCGGGATTGTTCCTGAAGATCCTCTGCATGAGAAGCTCGAGGAAATCGTAATATACGCTCTCAGGAGCTGCGATGCTCAGGGAGTATCTCGTCTGCAGGCGGAGAAGCTCGGCCTCGGCATAGAGATTGTGCATTCGCGTGGCAACACTGACAAATTCTCTGCCCGGCCTTGTCAGCTCTATCTCCCTTATCCCTCTCGCCCTGTGGAAAAGCTCATATCCGAGCTCCTCCTCCAGGCTTTTCAGCCTCGTGCTGATGACCGACTGGGAGATGAACAGATTATCGGCGGCCTTGGATATATTCCGTGTTTTCACAAGCTCAAGAAACAGCTCGATATCCTTGTTCTGCATGGATGATCTCCGATAACGCTAAATAATATAATGCAGCAGTCCGCAATAGTAAAATTCAAATATAAGATAAAATATCTCAATTCATGATAATTTACAAGTTAATTTGGTTATTTTCAGCTATTTTACCTGTAATCCCGTCCGACGCGCATAAAAAACTGTTGCAAATAACGGACTCTCATCGGATAATAACAGGCAGTTTATAAAAACAGGACGAAGAAATAGATATAAAACTCATCGCTTTCGACCTCGACGGCACATTGCTCGACGATCACAAGGAGATCCCGGAAGCAAACGTCTCCGCTCTTGCAGCCGCCGCTGAAAAAGGAATACTGATCGTTCCGGCAAGCGGGAGGATCTACCGCTACATGCCGGAGCCGGTAAGATCGCTGCCCTCCGCCAGATACTTCATCACCACTAACGGCGGGGCGGTCTGTGACGCGCAGGCCGGCTGCGTGATCTATTCCGCTCAGATCCCCCTCGAACGGGCGCTTCAGGTTTTCGATCACATGAAGGCTCTGGACGTTCTATACGACTGCTATGCGGACAACACGCGTTATACCGAAAGATCGTTCGCAGCGAAAGCCGATGACTATTTCACCGATCCTCTGATGAACGCCATGCTCCATTCCTACATTCTGAAGACACGGCAGGAGACTGACGACCTCAGAGCATTCGTGACCGCCAGAAACGGACCCGTCCAGAAGATGCAGATGTATTTCCGCGACAGGGAGGAACGTCTCCGTCAGCTTAAGCTCCTTCCGGAGCTTTTCCCCGATCTGGCGATAAGCACATCTCTGCCGAACAATATCGAGATAAACTCCTCCGATGCCACAAAAGGAAAAGCGCTGGCCGCCCTGTGCAAATACCTCGGCATACACAGGGAAGAGACAATGGCTTTCGGTGACGGACTGAATGATCTGGATATGATGCAGTTTGCCGGTATATCCGTTGCGATGGACAATGCGGATCCCCTTATAAAGGAAAGCGCTTCATACGTCACCGCATCAAACAACGAGGCAGGCATAGCAAAGGCGCTTGAACATTTTAATATAGTATGACATGAAAGAAGGCGGGAACAGGAGTTCCCGCCTTCTTTCAATGCAGTCTTAAGTCTTTTTTTACTTCTCCGCCGTCAGCAGCCCCACGGCGATATCGTTCACGTTGGTCCCGGTGGGGCCTGTTATGATCAGTCCGTCCACAGCCTTCAGCGCATTATAGGCGTCATTTTCCTGCAGGACCCTGTACAGCTCAAGTCCCGCATCCTTCAGTGCGTCGAAGGTATCTCCGTCCGAGTATCCGCCGGCCGCATCAGTAGGACCGTCAGTCCCGTCGGAGCCGACGCTGATCACCGCAGCGTTTTTAAGTCCTCTGAGGCCTTCGCATGCGGCAAGCGCAAGCTCCTGATTACGGCCGCCTATGCCCTTTCCCGTCAGATGCACGACGGTCTCGCCCCCGGCAAGGAATGCCAGCTTTTTCCCGTCTGCAGCGTGGGAACGGATCACAGACGCAAGGAAGCGGCCCGCCTCTCTGGCCTCGCAGCTGAGCATGTCGGTAAGGAAGACCACCTCGTAGCCTTTTTCACGGCAGGTCTCTGCTGCGGCAGTGCACAGCGCCTTCACGCTTCCCACTATACGGGCATCTACGTTTGAAAGCTCCTTAGGAGTCTCTTCACTGAGACAGGCTTTCGCCTCCGGGCTCAGTTTCAGAGCATATTTCGCCGCGATGCGCAGTGCGTCGGCTGAGCTTGCGCTGTCCGGGCTCACCGGTCCCGAGGCTATCATGTCCAGAGGATCTCCCAGAATATCCGAAAGAATAACTGCCTCCACCCTTGCAGGCATGCAGCGGGCGGCGAATTTTCCTCCCTTTACGGCTGACAGGCGCTTGCGTATCGTATTGATCTCAACGATGTCAGCTCCGCAGGCAAGAAGCTGATCCGTTATATCCTGCAGTTCGTCAAGCGGTATCAGCGGCTTTTCGAAAAGGGCGCTGCCTCCTCCAGAAAGGAGAAAGAGAACAGTGTCGGTCTCAAGCAGCCCTTCAGTCAGTTCCATCGCCGCTTCTGCCGCTTTAATGCTGTTTTCGTCCGGGACCGGATGCCCGGCCTCTATACAGCGCAGTCCTTCGATCTTCTCTGTAAAATGCCCGTATTTGCTTATTACCAGTCCATCCGTCACGGGGCACTCCAGAACGTCCAGCGCTGCTTTTGCCATGCGAGGCGCCGCTTTCCCGACCGCAATGAGGAACACCCTTCCGGAAAACCGCTTCCCCGCGAGAGCGCGCCTGACCGCCTCTTCCGGCATCACGGCGCTTACAGCCGACCTTACGATCTCTTCCGCATCTTTTCGAAGCATGCTGTTCATTGTTTCCACCTCATCTTCAGAACAGCCCCGGTTATCACCGGGGCTGTTTTTCTGTTCTCTATCTGTCCAGCCAGGCGCAGGCGGCAAGGGCCGCCACAGATCCGTCGGCTGCCGCAGTGGTCAGCTGGCGCACGGTCTTTTTCCTGCAGTCTCCGGCTACGAATACGCCGGGCGTTTTTGTAAGGCAGCTCTCGTCCGAATCCGCATAACCTGCACCGTCGAGTTCGGCAAACTCCGAGAATACTCCGAGATCGGGCCTATGGCCTATCGCCACGAACAGCCCTGATATATCGATCTGCCGCTCCCTGCCGTCCTGCTCCACCATGATGCCGGTAAGCTCATCCTCACCGAGCAGCTTCGTCACGGAGGCGTTCAGCACGAATTCGACATTGCTTTTCTTTTTGAGCACATCCACCAGCTTCGATTCGCCTCTGAAAGAATCTCTCCTGTGGATCAGATAGACCTTCGAGCACTTTTCGCTCAGCAGCACCGCGTCCTGGAGGGCGCTGTTTCCTCCTCCGTTCACGGCGACAGGCTTTCCGCTGTAAAAGGCTCCGTCGCACACGGCGCAGAAGCACACGCCGCTGCCTGTGAGCTCTTCTTCTCTCGCAAGCCCGAGGGTCCTCGGTCTGGCCCCGGCGGCTATTATGAGTGCCCTGCCCTCGAATTCCGCGCCGGATTCACAGACAACGGTCTTGTATTCGCCGCCGTCCCTGACTGCGACGACCTCTTCCAGCTCCACATCGGCGCCCTGTTCCATGGCCTGCTCGAGCAGTTTATCTCCAAGTTCCGTTCCGCTAACGGAAACATAAGAGGGAAAATTCTCCACCCTGGGTGACCAGGTTATCTGTCCGCCGAAAGCGTTCTTCTCTATCACCAGCGCCGTTTTTCCCGCTCTGCAGGCATATGTCGCCGCCGTGAGCCCCGCCGGGCCGCCGCCTACTATTATAATATCATACATACCCGTTTCCTCCGTCCGCTCATTCAGCCTCGTCGATCTTGCCCGTGTTCATGGCGTGCTCGATCCAGATCCTGAGCCCCTGTATGGACTTGTCTATCCTGTTTATCTTCTCGAGTATAACATCGAAATCCTTGCGCTCGAAGTCGTTGATCCTTCCGTCCACGGACATGTCTATCAGCTTGTTTTTCTCCGCCTCCATGGCGTTGAGCGAGGAGATGATCTGCACGGTCACCTGAGAAAGATCCTGCAGGCTCGCCTCCGGCACATACTTCATGCCTATCGGGCACTCGTGGGTGCAGTACCAGTTGCAAAGCTCGGGATTGCGGTAGCCCGACTCCATTGCAAGGACCTCATCGGGATGCGGCAGCACCTTCCCGCTCTCTATCTTCTCTATGCGCTCCGGGGAGATAAACACCATAAGTTCGCTTGCGGCGTCTCTTGTGAGGTTCATGTTCTCCCTGCTTATCTGATATATGTTCTTGTTTTCCTTTACCGAACGCTTGCCCATAAGCAACCTCCAGTCATTTCGGTCATCAGTTCTTAAAAAGGGGTACCCGATATGCTCAGGTACCCCTGTCAGCTGTTCAAGGCTTTTTTATCAGAGATTATTGAGGAATCCTTTGATGGCTCCCGCTCCCGCGTATTTATCGAACGCATCGCCCCTGATGACGATGAGCGTGGGCGCCTGCTTTACGCCGAACTGCGCGGCGAGGTCGGCGTTGTCCTCCGCCATGATCTTCTCATAGGGGAAGCCGGCCTTGTCCATATAGGAGCAGGCGATACGGCAGTTGGGGCAGGTGGGCGTCGCGAAGAGGATGTTCCTGTCGCCGTCAGCGGAGGGCTTCTCTGCAGCTGCGGGCTTATCGGTTGCCGCCGGTTTCCCGGCAGCCGCGGCCTTCTGACGTTCCACGATAACGCCGTCATCAAGCGGGCCTTCGTGCTTCAGCTCGGAATGGCTGAGATCGTATTCCTTCCTCTGCTTGTATTCCTGCGTCTTGCCGACGTTCCAGTTCTGCACCGGGCGGTAGTAGCCGGTTATGCGGCTGTAGACTTCCGCAGTTTCTCCGCACTCGGGGCAGGTGAACTGCTCGCCGTTGAGATAGCCGTGGTTTTTGCAGACCGAGTAGGTCGGGGAAAGGGTGTAGTAGGGGAGCTTGTAGTTCTCGGCGATCTTCCTGACGAGGTTCGCGGCCGCCTCCCAGCTGGGCAGCTTCTCGCCGAGGAAGGCATGGAAGACTGTGCCGGAGGTGTAGCGGGTCTGGAGATCGTCCTGGATATCAAGGGCCTCGAATATATCGTCTGTGAAGCTGACGGGAAGATGGGAGGAGTTGGTGTAGTACGGGGTGCCGCCCGCTTCCGCCGCAGTGATGATATCGGGGAAGGATTCCACATCGTGCTTGGCAAGACGGTAGGAGGTGGACTCGGCGGGAGTGGCTTCAAGGTTATACAGGTCGCCGTACTTCTCCTGGTAATCGCTCAGGCGCTCTCTCATATGGTCGAGGACCTGCTTTGCAAACTCCTGGCACTTCGGGTCGGTCATATCGGCGCGGATCCACTTTGCATTGAGTCCCGCCTCGTTCATGCCGACAAGGCCGATGGTGGAAAAGTGATTGTTGAAGTGGCCCAGATAGCGCTTGGTATAGGGATACAGGCCGGCCTCG
>CACYDX010000129.1 GCA_902773255.1 Oscillospiraceae bacterium | reverse complement strand
TTCTGGGTGAGCGCCTCGCCCATAACCAGAACGGATATCGCCCGCATCCGGCATACGCCCGGCGTGGCGACAGTTCAGCCGCGCACTTCGATCACGGTGGATATGGAGAACGTGGACGGCGATGTTGAAGCTGCGCTGGAGATCTACGAGGGCGATTTCGAGCTCAACATACCGTATCTGCGCTCGGGCAGCATGCTCCGGGCGAACGATACGAAAGGCTGCCTTATAGAGGAGCAGTTTGCCGGGGCTCTCGGATTTGAGATCGGCGACACTGTGTCGCTTGATATCGCAGGCCAGCATATGCAGTTTATCATCCGGGGCACAGCGCTCTCGGCTGAATACACGATCACGAGCAAGGAGATAGTTCCGGATCCGGAGCATTACGGCTTCATCTTCCTTTCCCATACCGCGGTACCCGATCTGCCTTACACCAGCCTTCTTGTGAAGCTTGAGCCCGGCGCTGACGCGGAGACCGTTCGCGCCGCGATGGAGGACGCCGTGCCTTCGGCTATAGTGGTGTCCACGGCTTCGCACAAGAATATCTCACTGGCCAGAGGCTATGCCACCATGTTCAAAGGCATGACCTATGTTTTCCCGGTGCTGGCCTTTTCCATAGCCGCGCTCATAGTTGTTTCCACGCTCAAGCGTGTGCTGAACAAGGAACGCCCGGAGATAGGCATACTCAAGGCCCTCGGCTATACCAACCGGGAGATCCGCCGGCACTATCTCTGGTATGCCCTGATACCTTCGGTCATCGGCTCGGTGATCGGGCTGATAGTCGGCAGGTATACGATACCGGATGTGCTGTGGGAGATGATGGTGCATAACTCCCGATACCCGTATATGCTGCGGGCTCCCGTGAGTCCGACGGTATACGGCCTGACGGTGGTCTCGGTTCTGCTTTCGGTGCTGATCTGCATGCTCACGCTCAGGAGCTCGCTCAGGGAAGTGACTGCCGAGCTGATGCGGCCGAAAGCTCCCGGAAGCGGAACGCGCGTCCTTCTGGAGCGCTGGAAGAGCCTATGGAGAGCACTGAGCTTCAACAGCAAGATGATCGTGCGGAACCTGATGCGAAACAAGGGGCGCACCTTCATAATCCTCACGGGCGTCCTCTTCTGCAACATGCTGATAATCGCCACCTTCGGCCTGAAGGAATCCATTACATGGTTCATGCGCCAGTATTACGGCGGCACGCTTACATATGACATGCGCGTCGACCTTGCCGACGGCGAAGCCGGAACGCTGGAGAGCTATCAGAAGCGTCTGAGCGCGGAAAAAGTTGAGGGCATCATGGATCTGACGGTGTCAGTCCACGGAGGAGATACCTCAAGAGTATGCATCCTCACGGTGATGAAGGACGACCAGACCATCATCCGGCTGACGGGCGATCAGCAGATACTGCCGATGCCGGAAAAAGGCCTTGTGATAAGCCGCAAGCTTGCCTCTGTGATGGGCATCTCCCTCGGGGAGACGGTGAGCCTGTATCTGCCCGGCGATCCCGATGCCGTGGATCTGGTGATAGAGGATTTTGCCGAGACCAACGCCGCGCAGGGAGTATTCATGAGCGAGACAGCCTGGAAAAGCTGCCGGAAGGGAGATTTTCAGGTAACGTCGCTGCTGATAAACGGTCCCGATGCAATGACTCTGCACAAGATAGACGAGATGGATGAGGCGGACTCCGTACGATGGCTGGAGGATCAGTTCAACGACGGCATGGAGATCCTGGAAGCCACAGCCACTGCTTTTTCCATCCTTTCCGGTGTTGCTCTGGGACTTGCCTTCGTCATCTGCTACAACATGGGCCTGATGAACTATACCGAACGCACCAGAGACTATGCCACGCTGAAGGTGCTGGGCTACCACCAGCGCGAGATCCGCTCGCTCATGCTGCGCGAAGGAGATGTCACCGCGCTGCTCGGAGTACTGCTGGGCATACCGCCGGGGATCGCTCTGGTGAGCGTGATCCTCAGGACATGCGAGTTCGAGTCCATGGTGTTCGTGAGCCATGTGAGCCTGAGGTCCGTGCTTCTTTCATGTGTTATAACCTATTTCTTCAGCCTGTTCATTGAATGGCTGCTGACCCTGAAGGTCCGCGGCATCGATATGGTCGAGGCTCTCAAGAGCGTTGAATGACGCATTATTATTCGTATAAGGAGTGCGTAAGATGAAGATGAAAAAGATCATTGGCGCCGTTCTCAGCGTGGTGCTGCTGGCCTGCTGCTTCACTGTCCCCGCTGCGGCGGAGACTGACCTGACGAAGTACGCCATCGCAAACGGCACGGTGCAGGCCGCCTCTTACGAGGATGTCACCGCCCCATGTTCCGGCACCCTGCTTTCCTTCGACCTTGATCACGGGGACACCGTGGAGGCCGGAACGCCTCTCTTCGAGCTTATGACTGCCGAGGTCCGCGCTCCCGAGGACGGGACGGTGGGCTGGCTGTTCGCCGAAGCCGGAGACAGCGCGGACACCGTCATGGCAACCTACGGGGCGGTGATGGCTATACAGCCCGCCGTGTCTCAGCGTATGCACTGCACCTACAAGGATGCTGCGAACTACGAGGCGAACAAGCATCTCCACGTCGGAGACAAGCTGTATTTCAAGTCAGGTGACGAAAAGGGCTCAGGCAGGGTGATACTCGTTTCGGGAGGAAACTACGAGGTCGAGATCCTTAGCGGCAGATTCAAGAAGGATAAGCTGCTCGATCTTTTCAAGGACGCCCGCTGCGGCAAGAACGACAGGGTGGGCAAGGGAAAGGTCTATTACCGCGATGATATAACGGTGGCGGCTTCCGGGCGCATAGCGGAGATTCTTGTTGCCCCGGGAGACAGTGTGAAAAAGGGCGATGTGCTCTTGCGCACTCTTTCGGCGGACGCCGGAACGGACGTTGTGCCGGTGATCTCGGCCCCCTCCGGCGGCGTGATCGATCTGATCTCCGTAAATCCCGGTCAGCAGATCTGGAAAGGTCAGCTGCTCTGCCGTATATGGCACGCCGGAGATCCGGAGATCGTGGCCCAGGTGGATGAGATGGATCTCGGAGATCTGCGCGTGGGCGACAGGGTGCCTGTCACGCTGGATACGGACGAATCGAGGATAATGTACGGCACGGTGACGGAGATATCCGCGCTGGGCGTCACGAGGCAGAACGCCGCATATTATTCCGTGCATGTGAGCATAGATGACAGCAGCGTGATGCTGGGACAGAGCGCATCGGTATATCTGCCGAAGTAATTGCCGGGAGCATCAGTTATATCCGGGTCGTCCCGAGAGGGTATTCATCGCGTTGTCATGGATGACATTGATCACGACAAAAAACAGCCGCAGGAGAGATCCTGCGGCTGTTTTACGTTCCGGTATCAAATTGGATTGCAGTTCGGATCAGGCGAGATGAGATATCTTCACCCATCCGCCTATGGAGGTCCCCTCCACCATGATCAGGGCGTAGCCGCCCTGCTCGGCGTATACTACGACCACTGCCCCGTCAGGCGCTTCAAGGATCCTTTTGCCGCTGGTGGGCGCGGTGTACAGATAAACAAGGTTTCCGTGCTTTGATGTCAGGAACCTTTCATCCGCTATTTCCAGCAATGACGATTCCTTCGGCTTCTGGATGCCGTTATCGAATTTGCCCATGATCTGGCTTACAGTCAGCCTGACGTTTGGGACTGCGGTTTCCGTATAGTTGTCAATATCCGCCTCGAGTTTAAGTTCATCCATCCATCCGCCGACTTTAGTACCCTTGACCAGTCCGAGAGCATAACCGCCCTGCTTGGCATAAACCACCACGGTGGCGCCTTCCGCCGCTTTTCCGAGCCTTTTTCCGCCCCTTGGCTGATTATATGCGTAAATGAAATTCCCGTGTTCGGAAACGACGGTCATTTCAACAGGCTTTGAAAGCACGCATGTTGACTTGGGCTTTTTCACACCGCTGCCGAATTTCTTCATGACATCGTTCACGCTCATTCCGTATCTGGCGCCGTCTGCAAAGGATGCCGGGATCATCGTAAAAAGCATTACCAGCATCAGGGCTATGGAAAGGACTCTTCTGATCATTCCTGCTGTTTTCATTTTCTTCCCCTTCATATTTATTTTATATTGATCACTCGGTATTATATACACGGTATCCTGAACACTGTTACAAAGAATTCAGGGATATGCTCTTGTCATCGGCACGGATCTTGCGGTTTGATAATATCATAAATAAAGGAACTTATTAAGTCAAACATTATGGGTCAAAAAGTAAAGATCAGGGCAAAGGAAAAACCGGAGGGGGGGCATCCCGAAAGAATGACCCGTCTCCGGTTTTTATGTTCGGTTATTCTCTTGCCGCCCTTGTGGTATAGAAGGATTTGGTGTCCTCTTCAATGCTGACGGTCGGACCGTTTTCGTCAGCTTCGGGTGCGGCGTCGTCGGGCGGGGCAATGTCCGCCTCAACGGGCACGGCCTCCGTGCCGGTCTCGGGTTCGGCTTCGGGCTCAGACTCGGACTCTGTATCGAGCAGGTTGTTCCATACGAAGCGGTAGAAGTCCAGATTGTTTATGGAGAGGGCTGCGGCGTAGCGCCCCTTGAGGATGGAATATACATTGTCCACATATGCCTGCAGGTCCGCCTCGTCTATGCCTTCGGTGTCTATCAGCCATTCGGCCTTACCGCTGGAAGCGTTGTACTTCACCTTGTCGGTTATGAAGTTCTTGTTATAGAGCATGGCGGCGTGGAGCGAATCGGAAAAGATGTCGACTCCGGAGATGAGCCGTGAGTCATATTCTATGTTCATCAGGTTGAGTATGGTGGGGAGTATGTCCACATTGCAGCATGGTGTGTCGACCGTGATAGGTTCCTCGAGCCCGTTGAACCACATCATGCATGTGGAATGGTAACGCTCGAAGTTCGTTTCGGGCAGGTAGCCGACGAGGGACTTGGCGGCCTTGTCCGTGAGGTAATACGGATAATGGTCGCCTACCAGCACGATAAGGGTGTTGTCCAGTTTGTCCGCTTTTTCAAGGCGGTCCATGAGATACTGAAGCGCGTATTCCAGCTCCAGGTTGTTGGCAATGTAGCAGCGGGCGCCGTAGTTTAATTCCCTGCCGTTCAGTTTCTTCGGCACCTTGGAGAGGTTGTGCTTGGTGATGGCGTTCTTGTCCTTGTCGTAGGGACCGTGGCCGCTGAAGGTCATGTAGTATACATTGAAGCGGTCTTCATTTATGAAGTCGTCCACAGACTGCTTCATCATCTCAAGATCGGATGAGGGCCATTTGTTGGAGAATTTCATCTCGCCCATGAACTTGCACTTGAATCCGAGGTTCTTATGGGTCTTGGCCCTGCCGTAATAGTCCCCGTAGTAGTTGTGGAAAGCGTAGCTGTTCACGCCCAGTTCCTCGAACATGTTTCCGAGGCCGTAAGGCATGTAGTGCTTTACGCTTTGGCCGAAGCTTCCGACCGTAACACCCTTGTCAGCCTTGCGCGAAACATCGGGCCACAGGCCTGTCATGAACGAGTATTCGCCGTTGGTGGTGGTATTCTTGTAGCTGTTATAGAAATTCGTGAGGACTATGCCTTCATGCGAAAGCTTGTAGAGCGTGGGCGTGAGCTTTTCGCTGATGGTATAGCTGCAGAAGGATTCGGCGCAGATGCAGATCAGGTTATAGTCCTCGAGAAGGCCGGTGTATTCGTTCTTGTTGGTGGCGGAGACGCCCGCATAGTAGTCGCACAGCGCCTTTACGGTGCTGTCCTTTGCCACGGAGGAAAGGTGTTCGAAGTCTATCTCATCGAGGATGTTCTGTTCGGGCCCGGCAGGCTCCGCGGCCAGTTCCTCCGGCTGTGCTTCCGGCTCAGGCGCGGCATCCGCGGGCTGGATTTCAGGTACGATCTCCTTTTCGGGGAGCAGCACCGGCTCCGATACTGAACCCAGAGAGGTGTCCAGCTCGTCGTCTGATATCGCGGCTTCGAAGGTATCGGCTATCTCGGTGTCATACTGTTCAGAGTCGGATGTGCTGCGAAGCTCGAGGAAAGAGGTGGTCAGCACACCGATCTTCTTTGACGCGGTATCGGTATCGGTAAGGGCGCTGTGGTAGGCCTTGTAGGCTGAGACCTCGCCGGTCCCGCCGAGCTTGAGGGCTGCGGCCGCGAGCAGCCAAAGCGGCACAACGCAGCATATGAGCGCGATCAGACGGAGCCATAGCCTGTATTTCGGGGCGGCCGGCCTCTTTATGAATATCCATGCGATCATCAGCAGCACAGGCAGAGCGAAGAGGATGAGAAGGAATATGGATTCCTTTATCGTTACCATCATTGCCCAGCCGAAGTTTGCCAACGCGTCGCCGCCGACGCCTAGCATGCTCATGGAGATCATCGATCCGAAAACGCGGAAGTAGATGAACTGTGAAACATAGAAGGCGAAGGGAGCCAGCATAACTACCGCCGCAATAACGCGGTCGAACCTGTCTTTACACCAGCCGCAGAGAGCCGCCAGCAGCAGCGACTGAGGCACCGCGAAAAGCAGGAACCACCAGTTGAGGGAGAGGAAGGAACCCTGCGCGAGTATGCCGAGATAGACCTCCCAGTATACTATTGCAACGAAGAAGATGAGCCAGTAGAAGAGCAGTCCGCGAAGACCGGGACCCTTTGCCGGTGCGGTATCTTCGGCTGCATCGGCGGCGGCAGCGGCTTCAGCCGCCTTCTTCGCAGCCTTTGCACGCGCTTCCTTTTCATCCTGTTTTCTTATCTTGCGCAGCGCCGAGTTATACGAGCGCTTCTGGGCGGGGGTCATGTTGGCGGTCTTTTTCCATGCCGCCGCATTTTTCTTTTTCTTTGATTTCTTGGACATCTGTTGTCTTTGCCGTCCTGTCTGATCAGTATGAAATGCCGGGAAAGATGATATCAGCGGAATTCCCTGATGTTAGCCTTCAGCTGCTCCGCGGTTTCGAGCAGCTCCCGCGCGTCGCGGAGGAGCGACACCCCGGCCGCAGTGAGACCGAGGATGCGGTTTCCTCTTTCCAGGAGCTTCACTCCCAGTTCGTTTTCAAGGGAGGAGACTGCTCTGGAGGTGGTGGAGTGGCTCACGAACAGGTCTCTTGCCGCGGCGGAATAGCTCCCGTGCTCCGCAACGGCAACAAAGATCCGGAGCTGTTCGAGCTCCATATCAGAAAGCGAAGAGGTTGGGGAGCAGATCACTGAGCCTGTAGCTCACGTATTTGCCGCCGGCTTTGGTGCAGAGCACCTCAAGGTCGGGTGCAAACTCTGCGAGGAACTGTCTGCATGCGCCGCAGGGAGTTGCCCAGTTTTCGCTGTCCGCAAAAATGGCGATACGCACGAAATCCCTGTGGCCTTCGCTCACTGCCTTGCAGCAGGCGGTGCGCTCGGCGCAGATGGTGCTTCCGAAGGCGGCGTTTTCAATGTTGCATCCGGTGTAAACAGTTCCGTCGGAGCATTCGAGGGCCGCACCCACGGGGAAATGCGAATAGGGCACATAAGCATTGAGAGAGGCTTTCTGGGCCATTGAAAGAAGCTGCTTGTCGGTCATTTCTTAAAGTCTCCTTCCTCATTTAAGTGTGATCTGCCAGTTTGTAAAATCATAAAGGGGATTTCCGGCGTTCGGAGCCACGCCCCTTATTATGCCGCGGTGGACTATGAGCTGCTGCTTTTCGAAGCCTATTGTGATAAGCCCGCCGTCGTCGGTGATGTATTTCACCATGTCTATGTATTTCTGCTTTCGGACCGGATCGCCGGATTCACCGGCGGCGCCGGCTGAAAGATAGTTGTTTATATATGTGATGAACGATGCATCGGTATTGCCTGAATAGTTTATGTTCCGGTCCTCGTTGTCCTTGGTGCGGATATCGAAAAGCTCGGTAACGTCGAAGTCTGCGCGGAGCTTCATCTCGCCGTAGTAGAGATCGAACTCGCCGTTTTCCAGCGCCTCTATGTAGGTATCCCAGACGACTGACTGGACCTCCACCTTTATTCCGATGGACTCCATGTCGCTTGCGAAACGGTTCACAACACCGTTTTTGGCTGAATTGTCCGAGCAGACCAGGAATGTTATTGTGAGATCCGGCGCACCCTGCATTATCTCAAGCTTGCCGTCGTCGTCATAGTCCATGATGCCGCCGTTTTCAAGGATCCTCTTTACAACATCGATGTCATAGTCGAGGCTGTCGGCCAGGGCGCTGGGATAGAGGCTGCAGGTGGGATACATGGGCACCGTGGAGGCCACGGCGTTGCCGTTCATGAGCTGATCGGCGAAATACTTCCTGTCGAAAGCAAAGTTCATGGCGTACCGGAAGGCCACGTATTTACCCACAGTGCTCTCGTGGTTCACTATAACATAGTGCATGTTGGTGGTGGCGTAGGGGTGGGTCTCATCGCTGCTTGCAAAACCGAGGCTCGAGTAGCTGGAGGGATCGTTCAGCGCTATGTCTATATATGAATCCTCGAAGGCGCTGAGTATCTCTGCGGCGGTGGTGTATTCCACAAGATAGATGGTATCCACCGGGAGATTCTCATAGCCGGGCCAGCCCTCGAAGGCGACGATCTGCGTCAGATCCTCGGAGAAGGAGTAGGGGCCGCTGCCGATGGGAGGAAAATCATCGCGGTTCACGGTGTATGTGCCGTATTTTATAACGGGCACGTTCAGGAGTTTTACGAATTGCGTGTCGCCTATGCCGAGGTAGACCTCAAGGGAATCATCCGAGAAGTTGCAGCCCTGGAAGGAGGCGAAACGGCCCGTGAACCTGTCGGAGAAGATGCATCTCTGCAGGGAATAGCTCAAATCGATGCCCTTCACCGGCGTCCCGTCGTGGAACACATGGGTCGTATCCATCTTGAAGTTCCATACGGTGCCGCCCTCGTTGCAGCTCCAGTCGGTTATGATGTTGGGGATCACATCGAAGTTGTTGTCTATCTCCACCATGTTCTCGTATACCAGGTTGCATACGAGCTGGTTCGAGTGGTTGGTGGCGATTATGGGGTTGAGGCTGTATTTTCTGTTGTAGTTAAGGGAGATGACGCTGTCTGCGGCGGGGGCGGGCTCAACATCCTTGCCGCCGGTGGACTCCGGGATCAGCGAGTACTGGTCCACTTTCTCAACGCCGAGACAGCCTGTGAGTATCAGAGCGACGGCTGCCAGAATGGCGACTGCCGCAATTTTTTTTGTTCTGATCATCTGCGGTTCCTTTATCAAAGCACTGTCACGGCGCACTGTACGCCGCGCTTTCCCTTCGTATATCTGTGGGACCAGTATTTGTCGTGGAGGCACATGGTGCATTCATCCGAGATATCCAGGTTTTCCTCGGGCACACCCAGCCTCATGAGCCTGATCGCGTTTGCTTTCTTAAGGTCAACGGTGAATTTCCCGTTGCTTTTCAGGTAATATGTCCCGGAGCCGGGGCCGAGCCATCTGTCGATCGCCTCGGGGACGTCCGCATCGGTCTCGAAGCAGCAGACGCTTATGGAGGGGCCTATCGCGGCGCGGATGTTCTCCGGCTTTGCTCCCAGAGAGCACATTTTTTCCACGGCATTCGCGATTATATCGGCAGCGGAGCCGCGCCAGCCGCAGTGCACCGCGCCTGCGACGGATGCCACCGGATCATGCAGCAGAACGGGAGTGCAGTCGGCAGTGAAGCAGAAGATGGGAAGACCGCGCTCCGCGGTAACGATGCCGTCAGCCTCGTATGGGACTCGAGCGCCGACAGGGTGCCTGTCAGCGGAAGTGACTATGCGCACTTCCGCGCTGTGCACCTGCTTCGTCACGCAGCAGTCGTCCGGCCCTGCGCCCATCAGGGCGCAGACTCTCCTGTAGTTTTCCGCAACATTTTCCTGCGGATCTCCGATCTTGGAGCCGAGATTGAGCGAAGCGAATATTCCGGTGCTCACGCCGCCCGCCCTCGTTGTGAAGGCGTTTTTTGCGCCGAGCTTCGTTGAGCTCATGTAAATAATGCCGTTTTCGTTAACTTCGGTAAATGCCATATCAGGCGTTCCTTCCGCAGCATTCCTTGTATTTGAGCCTGCGGCTGCCGTCGGCCTTCATTTTGCCGCAGGGGCAGGGGTCGTTGCGGCCGGGCTTGGGCACCTTCTTCACAGGCTGCTTCTTTTCCGGCTCGCCGCCCACATTGTTGAGAGAGGCGTTCTTTGCAACGGCCTTGCGCTCTATCGGGGCCTCCTTACGGACCCGCACGGTGTAGAGCCTCTTCACGGTCTCCTCGCGGATGCCGTGGACCATGGCCTCGAACATATCGAAGCCCTCCTGCTTATATGCGTCTATGGGCTTCACGGAGCCGTAGCCGCGCAGGCCTATGCCGCGCTTGAGCTCGGCCATGGCGTCGATATGGTCCATCCAGTATTCGTCGACGACGCGGAGCATGATAACGCGTTCGAGCTCCCTCATCAGCGGAGCGCCTTCGGGACCCGGCCCGAAAGCCGCCTCCCTTGCATCATACGCCTTGAAGGCGATAGCTTCGACTTCCTTCGTTATGTCCTGAGTGCTCGCGGAGCCGCCGAAGCTTTCGATCTTCAGGATGCCCTTGGGCATGAAGAGCTTTTCGAATGGTGCGATGGCTGCATCGAGCTGCTGCTGATCCTCGGCGTAGCCTTCGGGTAGACCGTCGGCCACGGCGGAGGATACGAACTCACTGATCATTCCGCGGATCTGATCCTCGATATCCTCTCCGTCGAGGACCTTGCGGCGCTCGCCGTAGATGATGTTGCGCTGCTGGTTCATAACATCGTCGAACTCAAGGACGCTCTTTCTGGTCTGGAAGTTGCGGCTCTCAACGGTCTTCTGCGCCTGCTCTATGGCGTTGGAAAGCAGCTTGTGGTCGAGAGGAGTGTCCTCATCGACGTTGAGCGCCTCCATCATGCCCATTATCCTCTCGGAGCCGAAGAGCCTCATGATGTCGTCGGTAAGGGAGAGGTAGAAGCGGCTCTCGCCGGGGTCGCCCTGACGGCCGGCACGGCCGCGCAGCTGATTGTCTATACGCCTTGATTCGTGGCGCTCGGTGCCGAGGATGAACAGACCGCCCACGGCCTTCACTTTTTCAGCTTCGGCGTCGGTTATCTGCTTGTGGCAGGCAAGGCGCTCGCGGAAGAGTTTCCTGGCCTCGATGATGGTTTCGTCCGTGGAGTCGGCGTAGCCGGTGGCCTCGGTGATAACGGCGTCATCATAGCCTGCCTTGCGAAGGTCGCTCTTGGCGAGGTATTCGGCGTTGCCGCCGAGCATTATGTCGGTGCCTCGGCCGGCCATGTTCGTGGCGATAGTGACGGAGCCGAACTTGCCCGCCTGGGCAACTATCTCGGCTTCCTTTTCATGGTACTTGGCGTTCAGCACGGTATGCTGGATGCCTCTCTTTTTAAGGAGCGAGGATATGTATTCGCTCTTTTCTATGCTCACCGTGCCAACCAGAACGGGCTGGCCCTTGTCGTGGCAGCGGACGATCTGGTCGATTATGGCGCGGTTCTTTCCGTTTTCGTTCTTGAACACCACATCCGGGTCGTCGAGCCTGATAACGGGCTTGTTGGTGGGGATCTCGATTATATCGAGCCTGTATATCGCCTCGAACTCCTCACTTTCCGTGGCGGCGGTGCCCGTCATGCCGGAGAGCTTGTCGTAAAGGCGGAAGTAGTTCTGGAAGGTGATGGTGGCGAGAGTCTTGTTCTCTTGCTGAACGTCCACATGCTCCTTGGCCTCGATGGCCTGATGGAGACCTTCGGAGTATCTTCTGCCGAGCATGAGGCGGCCGGTGAATTCATCCACTATGATGATCTCGCCGTCCTTCACGATATAGTCTATATCGCGCTTCATTATGCCGTGGGCGCGCAGAGCCTGATTTATGTGATGAGAGAGCGTGGCGTTCTCTATGTCAGCGAGGTTTTCAAGGCTGAAATACCTCTCTGCCTTTGCTATGCCGCGGGCGGTGAGAGTGGCCGTCTTGGCCTTTTCGTCCACGACGTAGTCGGCGTCTATATCCTCGCTTTCCTCCTCCTTCTCGTCCACGGAGGCGTATACGAGCTTCTTAAGGCCGCATACGAAATTGTCCGCCTGGCGGTAGAGATCGGTGCTCTCGTCGCCCTGACCGGAGATTATGAGAGGAGTTCTCGCCTCGTCTATGAGGATGGAGTCTACTTCGTCCACTATGGCGAAAACGTGCCCGCGCTGCACCATATCGTGCTTATAGAGAGCCATGTTGTCGCGCAGGTAGTCAAAGCCCATTTCGTTGTTGGTGCCGTAGGTTATGTCGCAGGCATAGGCCTCGCGGCGCTCGTCAGAGCTGAGTCCGTGCACTATCAGACCGACGGAGACTCCGAGGAAGCGGTGCACCTTGCCCATCCATTCGCTGTCGCGGCGGGCCAGGTAGTCGTTCACGGTGACGATGTGCACGCCCCTGCCTGTGAGCGCGTTGAGGTATGCCGGAAGAACGGCCACGAGCGTTTTGCCTTCACCGGTCTTCATCTCGGCTATGCGCCCCTGATGGAGCACGATGCCGCCTATGAGCTGAACGCGGAAGGGCTTCATGCCCAGCACGCGCCAGGCTGCCTCTCTCGCCGTGGCAAAAGCTTCGGGGAGGATGTCGTCCAGAGTTTCGCCGTCAGCGAGTCTCTCCTTGAACTCATCCGTCTTGGCGCGAAGCTCCTCGTCGCTCATGGCGGAAAATTCTTTATCAAGCTTCTCTATCGCATCTGCGATGGGGAATATCTTCTTTAATTCGCGGTCGGAATAGCTTCCGAAAATCCTGTCTAAAAGACCCATTTTCCAATCCTTATCCTTTGAGATCCGTTCCGGGTTCCTACTATGAAAATACGTGAAACAGAATAATTATAGCACTAAATGATGAAACTGCAAGAAAAAAGAAGCTGAAATGAAGAAATCAGCTTCTTTTTGACGTGTTAAGTTATATTAACATACGCTGTTCGAGCATATGTTATTCGGCGGCGCACGGCTTCACGAGATGCATGTTCTTCGGCAGCCAGACCAGCAGCAGCACCATGGAGAGGACGACCGGAACGATCATTGCGAGGAACATGTCGGCATGGCCCATAAGGTCCACCAGCGCTCCGCAGATAACGGGGCCGAGCAGGTCGCCCAGATCGAGGCCGATGAATGAGGTCGTGCTGGCGGCGCCGCGAAGCTCGGCAGGAGCGACCTTCATGCAGAGCGCCTGAGCCGAGGAGAACACAGTGCCGTAGCCGAGGGCGTTGAGCACCGCAACAAGCATGAGTTGCCATGTGTTACGGCAGAAGGCCGTGGCAACGAGAGAGAGGGCGAAGAGTATATAGGCTGGGACGAGAGGGAAGTGCAGACCCTTCTTATCCGCAAGGGCGCCTATAAAGGGACGGGCGATTATCATAACGGCGGCGTTCACATAGTAGTATGTGGACATGCCGGGAATGTTCCTGTCGGATATGAAGATTATGAGGAAGGTATAGAGCCCGCCGCGGACAAGACCTGCCAGCAGGACGAGTATGGCCGGAAGGATGGATTCTCTGCATATCATCCCGCGCAGAGTGAAACGGATCTTCGTTCCGGGCACATAGCTGTTCTCAAGGAATACGGACATCACCAGAGCGATGGTCAGCAGGATGACGGGAGCCAGAAATGCGTATGTATAGCCCAGTTTCTCCTGTATGGTTATACCCAGTCCGGGGCCCAGCGCTCCCGCGAGCACGCCGCCTATGCCGTAGAGCGAAAGGCCGGAGGCCATCTTCTCCTGAGGCAGTGCATCGGTCGCCATGGCGAGGGCAAGGGCGGAGATGCAGCCCTGACCGAGGCCCTGAAGCAGCCTGCACGTAATGATCACGGGGAGCGGGGGCGTAAACGTATAGCCGCCGTAAGCGACGATCAGTATAACGAGCATGAGGATATAGAGTTTCTTTTTGTTCCAGCCGTCTATCAGCGGGCCGGATACCGGCCTGAAGCCTAAGGCCGTGAAGGAGAACAGGGAGATTATGAAACCTATCAGCGTGCTCGTGAGACCTATCATGTTGAGATATTTCGGCAGGAGATTGGAGGTAAGGCTGTGGCCGAAGTTTATTATGAAGGCCGAGATGAACAGGATGATGAAGTTTCTGGTCCAGACGGTAACTTTTTTCTCTTTCATAAAGCTCTCCGGAATTATTTTAATATCTGTTAAAAGTATATACGAAAAAAATCATAAAAGCAATAAAAAATATATGAGGATCATATATAACAAGTTAATAAAGTCCGCTTGTGCGGCATTGAAAAAGATGCTAATATATATAATTGAATTTTTTGAAGGAATATGGATCGCAGCTGCATATGCGGCAAAAGGGGGAGGACTATGGACAGGATCAAAAACCATGCTCATTACAAGCGCCAGTGGGCGCTGATCCATCCCCTCGCAGAGCTGATAGCAAGGCTTTTCCTGCGTTTCAGGGCGAAGATCGAGTCGCCGCCCGGCCCATTCCTCCTTCTGTGCAACCATCTCACGGATCAGGATCCCATCCTTGTGGGCAGCGCCTTCAGGCCGCAGATGTATTTCGTGGCAAGCGAGCACATTATGAGGCAGGGCTTCGTATCGAAACTGCTGGAATTCATATTCAACCCCATCACGAGACAGAAGGGCGGCAACGCCGCGAGCACCGTCAAGGGCATTATCCGTACCCTGCGGGCAGGCTGCAACGTGGCTCTCTTCCCGGAGGGCAACAGGACCTGGGACGGCATCACCGGACCGATACCGCCGGCCACCGCAAAGATGGCAAGGTCCTCCGGCGCATATCTGGTGACTTACAGGATGAAGGGCGGATATTTCACGAGCCCCAGATGGGGCGGCAGCGGCATAAGAAAAGGCCGGATGACCGGGAGCGTCGTCGGCGTATATTCTCCGGAGCAGCTGAAAGCTATGAGCACCGACGAGGTCTATGATGTCATATGCCGCGATCTCTATGAGGACGCCTGGGAAACTCAGAAGGCCGAGCCCGTGAGTTACAGGGGCAGGGATCCCGCCGAGCATCTTGAGACCTTCCTTTTCGCCTGCCCCGAATGCGGCGCGCTGCACATGCTCAAAAGCCGCGGCGACAGGATAAAGTGCGCGAAATGCGGCGCGAGCTCGCGATATCTCGATACAGGTTTGCTTGAAGGGGA
Source organism: Oscillospiraceae bacterium (assembly GCA_902773255.1). Classification (GTDB taxonomy): domain Bacteria; phylum Bacillota; class Clostridia; order Oscillospirales; family Oscillospiraceae; genus Limivicinus. The sequence goes on along the minus strand of CACYDX010000129.1, from coordinate 11,057 downwards.
CTTTCGCTTCAAAACGATACTTGAATGGTCGCGCTGGCAGGACGATCTGCTCGACAGCGTGATAGCCGGATGCGGCGACGGGGCGATATTTTCAGACGAAGGAGCCGAACTGCTGGAGGTCAGCATGGCGAAGAAGGGAACGAAGCTCGGCAGCGGCAGCGTGAGCCTGTATAAAGACAGGCTGGAGCTTCCCGGAGGGATAGTGATACCCGGAAGCGAGATATCCGGCATAGCCATACGCGGGGCAAATTCCTGTTTCATAGGCACCTCGGAGGGAAAAGTTTTCCAGCTGAACCCGAAGGCGGACTGCTGCATGGAAAAATACGTCCTGGCCTGCAGGAAGCTCGGATATATCGATATAGCCGTCTGATACGGACAGATACATATTGGAGATGAAAAAGATGAACAGGATCGGTTTCGACAATCAGAAATACGTCACTATGCAGTCGGAAAAAATAAGGGAGAGGATATCCCGCTTCGGCGGCAAGCTCTACCTTGAATTCGGCGGCAAGCTCTTTGACGACTACCACGCTTCGAGAGTCCTCCCGGGCTTCGAGCCGGACAGCAAGGTCAAGATGCTGCTGGAGATGAAAGACGTTGCGGAGATAGTCATCGCCATTTCGGCGGACGATATAGAGCGCAGCAAGCGCAGGGGCGACCTCGGCCTTACATATGACGACGATACCCTCAGACTCATAGACGCGTTCCGCGGCATTGGACTTTTCGTCGGCAGCGTGGTGATCACGCATTACAGGGGACAGCAGGTGGCGGACCAGTTCGCCAAGAGGCTCGCAAGCCTCGGCGTCAAGGCCTACAGGCATTATATCATCCCGGAGTATCCGTCCAACGTGCCGCTGATAGTCTCCGAAGACGGCTTCGGCAAGAACGATTACATTGAGACGGAAAGAGAACTCATTGTTGTGACCGCACCGGGACCGGGCAGCGGCAAGATGGCCACCTGCCTCAGCCAGCTCTATCATGAGAACCTCAGAGGCGTCAAGGCGGGCTACGCCAAGTTCGAGACCTTCCCGATCTGGAACCTGCCTCTCAAGCACCCTGTTAACCTCGCCTACGAGGCAGCCACCGCCGATCTGGACGACGTCAACATGATAGACCCGTTCCACCTCGAGGCCTACGGCGTGACTACCGTCAACTACAACCGGGACGTGGAGATATTCCCCGTGCTCGAGGCCATATTCCGCCAGATCTACGGCGAGAGCCCCTACAAGAGCCCCACGGACATGGGCGTTAACATGGCCGGTAACTGCATATCTGACGACGAGGTCTGCAGAAAAGCTTCGCAGGCTGAGATAATCAGAAGATATTTCACCGCCGAGTGCATGGTGAGGCGCGGCCTTTCCGCTGATAACAGCGAGGTGCGCAAGATAGAGCTCATTATGAACTCCCTGGGCATCACCCCGAACGACAGGCCGGTGGTCCCCGCGGCGCTGAAGAGAGCCGAGGAGACGGACGGCCCGGCGGTCGCCATAGAGCTTGAGGACGGAACGGTGATAACCGGGAAGAACACATCCCTGCTCGGCGCCTCCTCCGCCTGCCTGCTCAACGCGCTCAAATATCTTGCGGGCATAGAGAAAGCCCGCCTGCTCATCCCGCCCGATATAATCGAGCCCATCCAGCACCTGAAGGTGGAGCACCTCGGGAACCGCAACCCCCGCCTGCACACTGACGAACTTCTGATAGCCCTGTCCATATGCGCCGTGAGCGATCCGCTGGCCGGCGAGGCTATCGACCAGCTTTACAGGCTCAAAGGCTGCGACGCGCACTCCTCCGTTATCCTCTCCCATGTGGATGAGGATCTGTTCAAGAAGCTGGGAGTCAACATCTCCTGCCAGCCGCGCTATCAGGTGAAGAAACTTTTCCACAAGTAAAAAATGAAATAGAAAACACGGGATGCAGGTTTCAGCCGGCGTCCCGTGTTTTTTATATGGTCAGGCATATGGTTTTCAGACATATTTTGTATAGAGGGCATATACATTATTTTATTGAAATGAGGCCCTCCGGATGGTAAAATAATTCAGTTATATAATCGGCTTGAAAGTTTCTCTTATGCGGTAAAAGCTGAAATCCTTTATACAAGGCGGATCATAAATGAAAAAAACAAGGACCTTCATCGCAATATTTCTCGCGGCGCTGATGCTGTGCGGCTGCGCTTCCCCGATGCAGCAGCTTTCGTCCGCCGGAAGAAGCGCGATGGATTCTCTCAAGGGGTCCGTTGCCTCCTTCAGCACCTGGGTCGAGAAAAAGACGGATAGGATGGAATCGTTCCTGAATAAAAAGGGCGATGAAGGCACGCAGATATTCGATACCATACAGGAATTCGTCAGTGACAAGCTCGAAGATCTGAACGATGCCGTCGATGAAGTTTTCGACGGATCCGAAGGCAGTGAAATGAGCCGCGAGGAGATGCAGGCCGTAAGGGACGAGGTCATAGTTCCGTTCTCCGAAATGGAATATGTCCGCCCGGATATGGACAAACTCGCGGAAGATGTGAAAGCGCTTGAAAACGCGCTCGACGCGGGCGAGATGGACCTCAAGGGGATAGAGGAGCTCATCGACGCGGTATACGACGATTTCTACGATTTCCGCACGATGAACAACCTGGCTAACGTTCGCAACTGCCTGAACACTCTCGATGAGTATTATTCGGAGGAATACAACTGGTGCAGCGAGCAGGGCGCTGTGGTAGAGGATCTTATAGACGAGATGTACTTTGCCTGCGGCGGCTCGAAATACGCGAAGGACCTTGAGAAGGATTACTTCTGGGAAGGCTTTGCCGAGGAATATGCCGACGAGGCCGATTCCATGTATACCGACGAGCTGGTTGCGATGATGCAGGAGGAGTCTGATCTCGTGTCGCAATACCGCGACCTGATGGCCGACCCCGTCATAATGCTGGACGGCAAAGAGGTGCATGTCTTTGAAGGTCTTGATTCTGCCAGAGACGCCAGGACCTACTACAGCATCCTTTTCGGATACCTGGATAAATACAATCCTCTCGTCTCCGATCTCTTCATAAAGCTCGTCAAGCTGAGGAATGCGATGGCGAAAGAGGCAGGGTACGAAAACTTCGAGGAGATGCAGTACGACTACTACTTCGAGCGTGACTACACTCCGGAGCAGGCTGCGGATTATATTGAAAATGTAAGGAAGTATATAGTGCCGCTCGCTGAGGAGCTCGATCAGAAGTATTCCTATGCGGATCTCCAGATGCCGGATGTTTCCGAGAGCAGGCTGAGGGAAGTTCTCCAGAGGGTGGCCTCTGAGCTTGGCGGAAGCGTTGAAGAGGCATATGATTTCATGATGAAATATGATCTGTGCGACCTCTCCAAGAGCTATACGAAGACCACCATGTCCTTCATGACATACTTCGATAACTACGAGGCGCCCTACCTGCTGATCTCTGCCAACGGCAACTCCGAGGACGTGCTCACAGCGGTCCACGAGTTCGGCCACTATGCCGACGGCTACGCCACTTTCAATGCCGATGAGACCATAGACCTCGCCGAGGTGTTCTCCCAGGCGCTGGAGTATCTTTCCATCGATATGCTGGAGGACGTGCTTTCCAAAAAGGCGGTCAAGAACATCCTTCTCAGCAAGATCCTGGATTCCGTCCAGCTGTATACGCAGCAGGCATCCTTCGCTGAATTCGAGAAGGTGATCTACTCCATGCCCGAGGAAGAGCTCACCATGGGGAACATAAACGACCTCTCCCTGAGGCTTTCACAGGAGTTCGGCTACTGCATAGAGGGCTTTGAAAGCTACTACGCCCGCAGCTGGATGGATATAAACCACTTTTTCGAAGCCCCGTTCTACGTTATATCCTACCCGGTATCCAACGACGTTGCCATGCAGATATATGGTCTTGAGCAGGAACGCGAGGGGGACGGGATAGCGAAATACCTCGAAATGCTCGGGCATGAGAGCGGCGAGCTGCTCGAGACGGTCGGGCAGTACGGTCTTGCCAGCCCCTTCGAGGCGGACAGTGTTAAGAACACAGCCGACATGATAAGAAACATGGTCGAAAAATATGAGGGCATGTAATATTGTTATTTTATTGACAATATCGATTTAATGAATTAAAATATTCTTTATTGTTTGACGGAGCGGATATGGCAGATCCATCGGGAAAAAACGCATACGGCAAGTATCAGTCGGTGATCATTTCCGCCCTTTCCGCCGGGAAGGCATCTGAGAAGGCAAGGCAGCTCGCGGCAGGCATACTCTGCACCGGAGACGGGGAAAGACCATGCGGGAAATGCGCGGCCTGCGGCAAGATCGCAAGGAACACGCATCCCGACGTCATATTCATAAACCGCCTTACGGACAGCAAGGGGAACCTGAAGCGGGACATAACGGTGGACCAGATAAGGGAGATATCCGCCGATGCCTACATCCTTCCCAATGAGGCGGACAGAAAGATATATATAATCAACGAAGCGGAAAAGATGAACCTGAGCGCGCAGAACGCCTCGCTCAAGCTTCTCGAGGAGCCGCCGAACGGCGCGGTGCTCCTGCTTTGCACGGACAATCCCTCCGCACTGCTGCCTACGGTGCGCTCAAGGTGCACGGAAGTGAATGTTAACGGAGAGAGAGACGCCGGCAGGGATGAGGCTGAAGAGATGGCGGAGAGCTATATAAGGCTCGTTGCGGATCAGGACAGGCTGGAACTTGTGGCTTTCTGCTTCAAAAATGAGAATATAACGGGGGATGAATTCCTGGAATTCATGTATTCCCTCAGGGAAAAGATAACGGACATGCTCTGCGGGCGCAGAGCAGATGAGGGGATGGACCGCGGGATGCTTACGGAGCTTTCGGAGCTGATCGAAAAGTGCATCCGTTACAGAAAGGCCAATGTGAGCATAAAAATGCTCTTCGGCACTCTGGCGGCCGGTGCCCCTAAAAAAGACAAAAGCGGAACATAAATGAGGTTTTGATATTGACTGAAGTTATAAGCGTTAAATTCAAGAACAAGGGTAAAAGCTACTACTTCGATCCCAACAGGCTCGACGTCCCCGAGGGAAGCAAGGTGGTGGTGGAGACGGCCAAGGGCCTCGAGCTTGCCGACTGCGTCAGGGGCAGGCACGCCGTGGAGGACACGGCCGTGGTCCAGCCACTCAGACCGGTGGTGCGCCTCGCCACGGTGGATGATCTGAGAGTGGCGGAGATAAACAAGGGCCGTGAAAAAGAGGCCTTTGTTATCTGCCAGCAGCAGATAGCAAAGCACAATCTCGAGATGAAGCTCGTGGACGTGGAGTGCAACTTCGAGGGAAACAAGACCACCTTCTTCTTCACGGCCGAGGACAGGGTGGACTTCAGGGAACTGGTGAAGGATCTTGCGGGCATCTTCCGCAACAGGATAGAGCTCAGGCAGATAGGCGTCCGCGATGAGGCGAAGATGATGGGCGGAATAGGCATCTGCGGAAGACCGTATTGCTGCCACCAGTTCATGGATGAATTCGCCCCGGTCTCCACCAAGATGGCCAAGGTGCAGTCCCTCTCGCTCAACCCCACAAAGATATGCGGAAGCTGCGGAAGGCTCATGTGCTGCCTTCGCTACGAGCAGGAGGCATATGAGGAGCTGGTGAAGAACGTTCCCAAGCAGGGAGCCTTCGTTGAGACCAAGGACGGCTACGGGACAGCCGTACAGGTAAATCTCCTCAGGCAGACAGTGAAGGTGAAACTCGACGATGAGAGCGGCGATTCCCTTCATATATACAAGCCCAACGAGCTTGCGGCAGTACCCGGCGGAAGACCGAGAGACGGCTCCGAGCCGCCCCATGTGCTGAATTATGTGCCCGTTCCGGAAGAGCCCGAAGAGGAGCCCGAGAACGAATGGGTGGATCTGATAGCTGATCCTGAACCCGCAGAACCCGAACAGCCGGCTGGAGAGCCTGAAGAGGCACCGGAGACGGAGACGCCTAAGGTGCCGAGGCATGGCAGACACAGCAGAAAGCGCCCGAAGAAGAGACCCGCGCCCCAGACACGGGAAAAACCGGCAGAGGCACCGGCGGCGGAGCAGGAAAAAAAGCGCGAGCCGCACCACGTCAGGGTCAGACCGGAAAACAGCAGCATGAAAAACGGCCCCGAGATGGACAGGAAACCGGAAAAGATCAAGCCCCCTGTGTTCAAGGAACAGCCGAAACAGGACAAAGCCACCCAAAACTCCGCACCGAAAGAGAACGGTGCAGAGGGACAGGCAAACAGAGAAACAGTAAAACCCAGGAAAAAACGCCGTTATTATTACAGTAAAAAGAAGAGCGGCGGAAAGACCTGATAAAGCGACCCCTAACCTTAATCCTCAAGAAAGGAGTGAGTCGATGTCATTTGAAGCAGTATCCCTTATTACAGAGGCCGAATCCGGAGCAAAGGCGCTGATCGCCGAGGCTGAAGCCAGGGCGAAGCAGATGCTCTCAGATGCAGAGAACGACGGACGCGCCGCTATGACCGCCGCGGTTGAGAAGGCGGAGCGGGAGCTCGCAGAGCTGAAGAAGCAGGCCGGCAGCAAGGCTGTCGAGCAGGCGGAGAAACTTTCCGACAGCACGGAAACCGGCAAAGCCGAGCTGCGCGCCAGAGCGGAAAAGCAGATAGAGAAAGCTGCGGATCTGGTCGTTGAAAGGATAGTGAACGGCTGATGGCAATTTTAAAAATGAAACATCTCAGGCTCATGCTGATGAAGGATCAGAAGGATGAGCTGCTGAGAAAGCTGATCAGACTGGGCTGCGTGCAGTTCAACGAGATCGCCGGTGCCGGGGAGGATCCGGAATACGCCGGGACTCTTTCCAGGCTCACCACCCAGCTCTCCGGCTGCAGAAGCAGGCAGGCCACCCTGAACTCCGCCATCGCGGTGATCGACAGGTATGTCCCCGAAAAGACTCCCATGCTCTCGGCCAAGACGGAGGTCTCCGCGGATATCCTGCTGGATGACTCCGGCATAGAGACCGCTCTCACCAGAGCTGAGCAGATCATCGCCGCCGATGACAGGGCCAAGAGGATAAGCTCCGAGGAGAGCCGGCAGAGGAGCCTCATCGAGGCGCTCACACCATGGCTCGGGCTCGACCTGAGACTCGAAAAGCCCTGGACTGAGAGGAGCCAGTGCATCCTCGGCACCATTCAGGCCAAGACGGACGTTGCGGATCTGAACAGGGAGCTCGAAGAGTACACCGAAGAGGCCGAAGCCTTTGAGGTGAACGCCGACAAAAACCGGCGCTATGTCGTGGTGGTGTTCATGAAGGACCAGCTCGCGGCCGTGCAGGAGTGCCTCAGAGCGACAGGCTTCAACACCGTGGCCTTCAATGAGCAGAAAGGCACGCCCAAGGACTGCATCAATCTCGCGAAGGCCGAGCTCAATTCCCTAGATAAGGAAAAGAACGAGTGCTTCGACGTGATAGAGCAGAACGCCCAGTTCCGCAAAGAGCTGAAGCTGGCGTCCGACAAGATGGACGCGAGGATAGCCATGGCCCAGGCGGAGGAGACGCTTCTGTCCACAGACAATGTTATCCTAATGGAGGGCTGGGTGCCCGAGGAGAGCGAGAGCAAACTCGACGCCGTGCTTTCGGGCTTCGACTGCGCATGGGAGACCGAGGTGCCCGAAAAGGCCGAGTATCCCGATGTGCCGGTGAAGCTGAAGAACAACTTCCTCACCAACGGCCTGAACATGGTCACCAACATGTACAGCCTGCCGCAGTACGGCACGGTGGACCCGAACCCGCTCATGGCGCCATTCTTCATACTGTTCTACGGACTTATGATGGCGGACATGGGCTACGGACTCATCATGATCATCGCGGCGATCGTGGCGAAGGCGAAGATGAAGCCGAGAGACGGCGCTCTTTCCTTTACGCAGCTCCTCTTCTGGGGCGGCATCGCCACTTTCGTGATGGGAGCGCTCACAGGCGCCTTCTTCAGCGACATCCCCTATCAGATAGTGCATCTGATAAATCCCGCCAGCACGTGGAAAGGCCTGCCCTACCTGTTCTCACCGGTGTATAACAGCGAGATGGTGCTTTACGGATCGCTGGTGCTCGGACTGCTGCACCTCAACGCCGGCATGGTGGTGAACTTCGTTATGAAGAAGAGGGAAGGCAGACTTGCCGATGCCATATGGGAAGAGGGTTCCCTCTGGGTGCTCCTCGTCGGCGGCATACTGGCAGTGCTGAAGATAGGAAACATCGCCGGCATCCCGGTCGTGCTGATAATCGGAGTGATAATGCTCCTGTTCGGCGCCGGAAGGAACGCGAAAGGCTTCGGCAAGGTCACGGCGGCCTTCGGCTGCATCTACAACACTGCCACCGGCTGGTTCGGAGACGTGCTCTCCTATTCGCGTATCATGGCGCTGATGCTCGCGGGCGGCGTTGTGGGCCAGGTGTTCAACACGGTGGCCATAATGCCCGCGCAGAACAGCGGGATAAACGTCGGCACGGTGATCGCATTCATCCTCATCTTCGTGCTGGGACATGCTATGAACTTCGGCCTGAACCTCCTCGGCTGCTACGTGCACGACCTGAGGCTGCAGTGCCTTGAGTTCTTCGGCAAGTTCTACCAGGACGGCGGAAAGCCGTTCGATCCGCTGAAGTTCGGCGGCAAATACGTAAGAGCAAAAGAAAACTGATATAAATACGTTTATACTTTTGATTTTTAAATAATTTGGAGGATATCACAATGGAATTTCTGAACACTATCGGCGGCGGCGCTCTGGCACTTCTCGGCGCGGCACTCGCAGCGGCTCTGGCCTGCGTTGGCTCTGCAAAGGGCACGGGCATTGCCGGTGAAGCCGGCGCGGGACTCGTTTCCGAGGATCCCAGCAAATCCGGTAAAGTAATGATCCTGCAGGTCATCCCCGGTACCCAGGGCCTTTACGGATTCGTTATCTTCTTCCTTGCCTACCTCAAGGTGAGCGGAAGCATCACCAGCATCAACGTTGCACAGGGCCTGCAGATCGTATCCGCCTGCCTTCCCATCGCTATCGGCGGACTTCTCTCCGCTATCGCACAGGGCAAAGTCGCGGCCGCGTCCATCAACATTCTTGCAAAGAAGCCCGATGACTGGTCAAAGGGCATGATCATGTGCATAGTCGTTGAGTTCTATGCCATCCTTTGCCTGCTCGCATCATTCCTGATGCTCAATGCCATAGCTCTTTAATTTCGTTTTAGGAGACCGATATGAAAGGCACTGAAAAAATAATCGCGCATATTCGCTCTGACGCCCAGGCACAGGCAGACGCGATACTTGCTCAGGCAGAGCAGCAGTGCGCAGATATAAGGGCGGATTTCACCCGTAAGGCCAGGGAGCTTTACGGCGAGAAGATCCGCGCCGGAGTAAGGGACTGTGAGGACAAAAGCGAGAGCATCGACCGCATAGCGAGGATGGAAGCCCGCAAGGGCATGCTCGCCGTGAAGCAGGAGATGGTGGCCGCATGCTTCGACAGAGCCCGCGACAAGATCACCGGCATGCCGGACGATCTCTATGTGGACTTTCTCGCGAAGCTTGCCTGCAGCTCTTCCGTCACCGGTGATGAGAAGATAGTCCTCAACGCCCGCGACAGGGAGAGAGTCGGCGAAAAGACCGTTCAAGAGGCCAACGCCCTGCTCAAGATGTCAGGAAGAAAGGCCGGTCTCACACTCGCTGATGAATGCGGCGACTTTGCCGGCGGACTCGTCCTCAAGAGAGGCAATATAGAGGACAACTGCACCGTGGAACTGCTTATAGATCTGTGCCGCGGCGAGATGTCTTCCAAAGTTGCGGAAGTCCTCTTCGGCTGATAAGGCAGGAGGTCTTTAAATTGAGTGTAACAAAGGAAGACTATCTGTGCCTGTCAGCCATGCTCAGAGCGAGAGAGCCGAAAATGCTCTCGGACGACAGGGCGGAGCGCATGGTGGAGACTGAAGGCTTCGAAGAGGCCGCCAGACTCCTCACGGAATGCGGCTTCCCGGATTTCAGCGGGATGAACGCATCCCAGATAGACAGCGCCCTCTCAGAGCACAGAGCCGGGATATTCAGCGAGACGGAGCGGCTTTCGCCCGAGACTGAATATGTTGACGTGTTCAGGATCAAATATGACTACCATAACGCCAAAGCCATCATTAAGGCCGGCGCCATGGATACGGATCCCGCGCATATCCTGAGCTCTTCGGGAAGGTTCCCGCCTGAAAAGCTCCTTGAAGATATTAACGAGGAGAAAATGAGTTATTATCCCCCCGTATTCGGCGCGGCGATAATGGAGGCAAAATCGGAGCTTGCCAGGAGCGGCAACCCGCAGGTATCGGATTTCGTGCTCGACAGGGCCTATTTTGCCGAGCTTTCGCAGCTTGCCGAAAAGAAGGGCAACAGTTTCTTCAAGGGCTATGTGAAGCTGCTCATAGACGTGGCTAACCTCAAAAGCGCCGTAAGGACCCTCCGCATGGGCAAGAGCGCGATGTTTCTTGAAAACGCGCTGATCCCCGGCGGCAGCACCGATATCTCGAGGATACTCGCGGCCAAGGATGCCGCCGAGGTTGCTTCGTTCTTCGAGCAGGGACCTCTTTCCGGGGCGGCCGCGCTTGCATCAGAGGCAGCTTACGGCAATTCGATGACGGCTTTTGAGAAAGCCTGCGACAACGCAGTGAACGAATACCTCAAGAAGGCCAAGTTCGTCAGCTACGGCCCCGAGACGGTGGTCACATATCTTGCCGCCGTTGAAAATGAGATCACCGCCGCAAGGATGATCATGACAGGAAAGCTGTCGAAGATCGATGCGGATGTGATCAAGGAAAGGCTGCGTGATATGTATGCTTAAGATCGCTGTTATAGGCGGAGCCGAGACCGTTATGGGCTTCAAGGCCCTCGGCCTCGAGACTTATCCCGCCGCCGATCCCGCCGAGGCATCGAAGATACTCAGACGCCTCACCAGGGACAATGACGACTATGCCATTATCTATATAGAAGAGAACCTTGCCGAAAAGCTTCAGCATGATATAGACAGATTCAAAGACAGACCGACTCCCGCAGTGATCCTCATCCCGGGAAGAGAGGGCTCCATCGGGCTCGGAAAGCAGGCGCTG
>CACYDX010000128.1 GCA_902773255.1 Oscillospiraceae bacterium | reverse complement strand
TCAGGAAGTTCTTTCCTATGCCACCGTATAGCTGTTTCACGATGACAATCGCGAAGAATGTGCCGATCACAGGCAGCCACCACGGTGCAGTCGCGGGAAGCGTCATCGCCAGCAGCATGCCCGTAAGCGCCGCGGAGCAATCGCCTATGGTGGGGGACTTCTTCGTCAGCTTTCTATATAACCACTCGAAGAAAACTGCTGAAGCCATAGATGACAACACGAGCAGTATCGGCTTATAGCCAAACTGCCAGATCGATACCCCAAATGCAGGCAGTAGGGCGATCATGACATTTATCATGATACGGCGGGTGTCCATATCCGTCCTCACCTGAGGCTGATAGGCTACATCAAAAATGATGCGTTCCTGTTTATCGCTCATTTTGCCGCCTCCTTTGCCGCCGCTCTGGCCTTTTCAGCCGCAACTTTCTCCTGGAACATGATCTTGGCCGTCTTGAATGCATGGGTCAGTGGCATCCTAGCAGGGCAGTTGAACGAACAGCTGCCGCATTCGAAGCAGTCTGTTATATGGTACTGCGCCATTTTCTCGAAGTCCCTCTTCTGATAATACATGTACATGAATACAGGCTCGAGATGCATCGGGCAGACGGAAATGCACTTGCCGCAGCGGATGCAGGTCGGTTCATCGACGTTTTTATCCTCTTCCTCTGTGAAGAACAGCACGCCCGCGGTGCCCTTTATGGTGGGAGCTTCGAGCGTCGTGGCGCAGATGCCCATCATCGGTCCGCCGAGAACTATCTTCCTGGGCGTTTTAGCGAAGCCGCCGCACTGCTCGGCAAGATATCCGAACGGAGTGCCTACTCTTGTGAGTGCATTTGCTGTCTGCTTCATGGCGCTGCCCGATACAGTGACGATCCTCTCGATGCAGGGTTTGCCCTCATAGCAGGCCTGATACACCGCATATGCTGTTCTCGTGCTGCATACGTTGCAACCGACGCTGGACGGCAACTGGCCGGGTTTGACTTCCCTGCCCGTGACCGCCTTGATCTGCATCTTCTCAGCGCCCTGGGGGTACTTGACCTTTTCTCTGACTATCTCGATGCCGTATTTTGCAGGATCGTGGGACATGAGCACATTGATCGCATCCTGCTTGTTGACCTCGATACCGTAATAGCACTTATCCAGCCTGCTGGCTATTCTCAGGAGCTGTATTCCCTTGAGGAGCTGCTCCGGAAATGTGAGCATGGTGAGATGGTCACCATTCAGATAAGGCTCGCACTCAGCGCCGTTGATCACCAGTTTGTCGACCTTACCGTAGCCGCCGACTATTTTGAAGCCTGTCGGGAACATGGCTCCGCCCATACCGACAATTCCGGCATCGCGGATCCTTGCAAGAATTGCGTCAGGATCCTTAAGCTGCTCTTCAGAAAGGGGCTGAAGATCGGTACAGGGGGTATCCTGATAGTCATTCTCAATGACAACGGACATCACCATCTCGCCCAGAGGATGCGGCCTTGGCTCCACAGCCACCACCTTGCCGGAGACTGAAGCATGGACGGGAGAGAATATCGGGACCTCGTTATCGCCGATCTTCTGGCCCATGGTAACATAGTCACCGACCTTCACGATGGGCTTTGCCGGCGCACCGATATGCTGGATCATCGGTATGATGACCTGCGGCGGCGGAGTGACCACATTCACGGGGATCTGCGGTGCCTTCATATAGTCCGGATGGACACCGCCTCTGAAACTATGAATCAAACAAACCACCTCGATATGTATAGCTTTGTGTTTTCCTAAATTCAGATTTTACCAAAAAGTGACTGATAAGTCCATACGCATAAAGTCGGTTTTTTGTTTATAATGCCGATATCTTTTTAACAAAGGATAAAACCGCTTTGCATAGACAGCAAAAAAAAGACAGCCGCCTTTATGGCAGCTGTCTCTGTAAATCAGATTAATAACAGATTACTTTCTGGTTATTTCAACTATGTCGCTCCACGCTCTCTCGCCTGCTGAGTCTGTGATAACGCAGCGGTAGGTTCCGAAAGCTTCGGAAGTAAGGCCGGTAGCCCAGATCTTGGATGTATATCCGCCGGTTTCAGTATCTTTGCTCACCTCGAGCTGGAAGCCGTAAAGATCGTTGCGGCTGTTGTTATCAGAGTCAAAATCGATATTGATCCAGACATCACCGGATTTCTTCTGCCAGTTGAATGAGCCGAGTCCAACACCGCTTCCGGACGCAACTATACTGAACACAGGCACAATCCCGTCCTGACCGCGGCCAAGCGTAGTAGCAACAGAAGTGGGCTGTTTGGTAATGGAAATGTACTTGGAGTTTGTCTCGGACGATACCTGAGCCGAAAGATTGAGGACATCCTCGATAACAGCGAGTTTATCCAAAACCTGGGAATTAGTTGCTATAACAGAATCCATCTGATTATACAGCGTTTTGATATCGCTGTTGACGGACTTCTTCACTCCG
>CACYDX010000127.1 GCA_902773255.1 Oscillospiraceae bacterium | reverse complement strand
TGAAGGCGTCGTGGTTACGTGGAGCAGATAAGCGTCAGAACCTGAAGACGTGATTCCGGCCGTAAGCGAAGCCTCGAGCATGTAAGAACTCCTTCTCGTGTCCTTGCCGATGATGATCCTGGCTCTGCCGTCCTCGTGCTTCTGGCCGTAGTACCAACCTATATATCGACCTACCTGGAAAGCTTTCTGCGCTGTAAGCGCCTTGTTTGCCTCTCCTCTGAATCCGTCTGTTCCAAAGTATTTGCCCATAATTTAAACCACCTTTTTCATAATGATATAGTTTATCACAAAAATCTAAATTTCGATTTTACTCTCGAAAAACAAATAGCTATAAGCCGGATAAATAATCCTTCCGTTTTACCTCCCGGATTATTATCCCGCAGATCCTGTCAACATCATCTAAAGCAAGATCACCATAAATCGGGAGCGTCAAGACCTGTCTGCTTATATCCAGTGCAACCGGTGTTCGTTCTGAAGCAAACAGATCCTTATAACATTCATATTCACTGGCTATGGGATAAAAATACTTTCTGGCATAGATCCCGTTACCGGCAAGCTTTTCGAACACAGCATCACGGTTCTTAAAAAGAACAGGAAAATAAGAGTAATTCGGCACTATATCCGGACCATACCCGTTTATCTTTATTTCCTCGACACCTGAAAGGTCCGAAATGTATCTTTCAAACACCTTCTTACGCTTACTGATCTCGTCTTCTATATGTCTGAGATTGCAAATGCCCATCGCTGCGCAAAACTCGTTCATCTTTGCATTTCCGCCAACGGAAGCCACGTCATCTTCTCCTCTGATCCCAAAGTTCTTCAATTCAAATAATCCGGATGCCAATTCTTTATTTGAAAAACAAACCGCACCGCCTTCTATAGTGTTGAACACCTTGGTAGCATGGAAACTTATGACCGAAGCATCACCTGCTCTCGCAACGCCTTGTCCTTTGTACTTTACTCCAAACGCATGAGCTGCGTCGTAGATCACTTTCAGTCCGTGCTTTTTTGCTACTGCACCGATATTATCAACATCGCACACATTGCCATACACGTGCACCGGAAGAATTGCAGATGTATTGCCGTTGATCAGGCTTTCAATCTTTGAGCTGTCGATCGTGAAATCATCTGCTTTAATATCACAGAATACGGGCTTAAAGCCTTTTCTTATTATGGCATGGATCGTGGAAGCAAACGTAAACGGAGTTGTAATGATCTCACTTCCGGAAGGAAGGTTCATTGATTCCAGAACGTTTTCTAAAGCCAGATGGCCGTTGCAGCAAAGATCAACATGTTCCACTTCAAGAAAATTCTCAAGCATCTCCTGCAATTTATCATGCTTTTTCCCCATGTTGGTGATCCAATGAGAATCCCATAGATCCCTTATCTCTTCTGTATATTCGTTCAGATCAGGCAACAATGCCCGGGTGACATTTATCCTATCCATGGAAGAATAACTCCTTGACCGCCGATCTTAAATATGTGTAACTCTCATGATGGCATATTTTAGATATTGCAATATATACAATGATACCTGTTGGAATCTGAAGCACAAGCCTTAACGCATCGCTTACCGGGATGATTCCGACAAGAAACACTATCAATCCCATTACGAGGGCAGGCAGCATATTTGTGATGATGTCTTTTAACTGGCTTCCTATTCCGTAGCCGATCAGTACGCCATTGGGCCATGCATTAACAAATATGCACAGAACGGAATCGGCTACAATGCTGACGGCAACGGCTACAGGCGATATGAAGAGCGCGATCAGGAGAAGCGTGATGCAGATTGCCTTCTTTATCAGCTCCAGCTTGAGGATCGTCTCACTTCTTCCAACAGCTTTCATGACATTTAAGTTGGTCGTATGTACCGGGTAGAAAGCAAAAGCTGCACATAACAGCCTGATGTAGATAACCGCGGGAAGCCATTTGTCAGTCAGGAAGACCGTGACAAGCGGCCTCGCGCATACCGCCAGGCCTATCATAACAGGCATCATGACATAGATGCCGGTCTTAAGTGATCTTCTCGCGATCCGCTTAACCGTTTCCGTATCATCCTGGACTTTTGCGATCGAAGGAAACAGCACTCCGTCCATGGCACTGTTGAAATTCGAGAAAACGAATTCCGGCAGTTTTGCACCCTGATTGTAGAAAGCCAGGATGTTTTCGGAAAACCTGACGCCAATGAAAAGCTTGACGAATTCATTGTAGATATTATCAATGAGATAAGAAGCAAGCAGTTTCCAACCATACGAAAACAGTTCTTTGAATCTTCCCGTATCGAATCTGAACTTCGGGCGGAAACCGGAAGCGATCCAAAGGATCAGTGTATCTATTGCCGAATTTACGACCATCTGGCTCACAAGTGCCCATATGCCGAACCCGTGAAGTGCCATAGTGATCCCCGCAGCAGCAGAGACCAGTGTTCCTGCAAGTGTCGAAAAGAAGAACAGCTTAAACTTCATCTGTTTTGAAATATAAGCCATCTGGACATTTTTCACTCCGGACAGGATAAGAACCACACTGAGTATCCTTATCGGCCACACGATGCCATCCGTCTTCAGAAGACCTGCCAATACCGGCGCTGTAAAGAACAATATCAGAAAAGCGGCCGTACTGAAGATAAGATTGAATACAAAGACACTGGAATAATCCAGATCATCAGCATCCTTTTTCTGTATCAGGGCACTGCCGAGACCGCTGTCCGCCAGAACCTGAAAGACCGTAATGAAAACGGTTATTATCGCGAGTTTTCCGAAGAGTGAAGTGTCAAGGATCCTTGCCAGAACGACCGAGAGGATCAGGGTTACGGTCTGGGCTCCGAATCTTTCCAAAAACCGCCAGACAAGATCAGATAAAGTCTTCCCTTTTTTGCTCATCCCCATGACACTATCTCTCTCTTATGAAATTGCTTATCTTTATCAGAAACGGGAAACAGGAGAAAAGGCGGTATATGATCCTTACGATCATCTTTTCACGGTTAAAATACTTCTTGACCCTGACCAGGGCCTTGTAATCCTGTTTAGACTGGAGGACGTTATACTCATTGAATTCCACCGCTTCAGTGAAAAGTTCATTGTATTTATATCCCGAATACTCATTTGCCGCTTTAAGCATATTCACGATATCCATGAAGAACTGTGCCCTTGTCTCATGAAAAGGCAGGATCGTCCTTGTCCAGGATGTCTCGGTACCTATGACATGCACTGACATAACATCCGGAAAATAACGTATCTTTCCGTCCAGCGCAAAAAAGACAGCATCGGGATAATCCTCCACCATGCCTGCCATCTTTGCAAACTTGGGACGATTCTTAAAAAAATCAGTCCGAACCATCCTTGATGAATAATGAAAAGACTGTGAACCGCACATCACACAATCTTCGAGTTCAATATCTTTGGCAGTATCTCCGTAAGCTTTCTCTTCCCTACCGTTTTTCAGAAACAGATTAATGGTATTGTGAACACATACCGTGTAATCAGGATTGTTATCAAGAAAATCCACCTGCTTCTGAAGTTTGTTCACGTCACACCAGTAATCATCCCCTTCGCAAAATGCAAGGTATCTGCCGCGGGCCATCGGGAGAAGTATTTCATCGCCTATCAGTACGCCTTTGGAGTACAGATTCTCTTTCTGATATACCGCTCTTATTATGTCAGGGTGTTTTTGCTCATACTCTCTGATGATCTCCGGAGTACCATCCGGAGACGCATCATCGTTGATCAGTATCTCAAACTTGAAATTGGTCTGCTGGGACAGAAAACTGTCGATTGCCTTGCGTATGTATTTCTCATGGCAATACGTGACACAAATTATGCTGACTGCAATATCGTTCATTATTCCCGGTCTATTCCCTTGATCGCATTTCCGTGTAGTATTATATCATAAGGAAAACACTGGAGGCACATGCGTGAATAACAGATATCTT